>JAQCAA010000123.1 GCA_027728645.1 Actinomycetota bacterium
TAGAGCCATGTTTCGAGGGTCTGGGAGTGCTGCAAACCGAACCCGAGTCCCGCGCCTACTGAGGCTCGGACGGTCAGCGGGCAGGTGACCTGGCCGCCTGAGAGATACCGGAGCTTGGCTGCTTCGGTTGCGACCATGTCCAAGGCAACTCCGAGGAACTCGATGAACATGATCTCAGCGACGGGTCGAAGTCCCGTCGAGGCAGCCCCGACTGCGGCACCGAGGAAGCCCATTTCAGAGATGGGCGTGTCGCGGACCCGAATCGGGCCGAATTCCTCCCACAGACCTTCCGTGGTCTTGAACACACCACCGGCCGCTGCCACATCTTCCCCGAACACAATTACGGATTCATCCCTTCGCATCTCGTCAGCGATTGCCGCTCCAACCGCTTGATTCATGCGCATTCGTGGCATCTTGTCTCCCAACATCGCCCGCGTGTGAATGCGACTATACAGTCATCGACTGAAAACGTTGCCATGCAGTAGCCGTAAGGCTTCTGGCCCCTTCGGGCAACTGTATGATGCGTCGGAACTGCACGAGTCAACGAGATGGGAACATGGCAATGGGGTCGGTAGGGACACACAGCACCAAACAGACGCTGCTTCTCGTAGGGGCAGGGCCGATTGGCCTGGCTGCTGCCTTGGCAGCTGCCTCCGACGGTGCGGCACGCGTCATTGGCGTCATCGATCCTGAAGAGCAGGCAAGACAAAAAGCGGGTGAAATGCTCAATTGCACGACGTATCCGTCGCTCGCTGACCTCGAGGGTGAGCGCCCAGACGTCGCCCTCGTTGCATTCACCTCGGCTGCAGCCGCTACGGTGCCCACCGTCATTTCATTGGTTGCCCGCGGTTGCCATGTCGTCACCACCTGTGAGGAACTTGCCTATCCACCGGAAGATCTGCGCGACGAACTCGTGGCAGCAGCGAAGGTTGCCGGTGTCGCCATCGTCGTAACTGGAGCAAATCCCGGCTTTGTGATGGACCGGCTCGCAACGGTGGTTGCCCTCGCCGGACGGAACGTCCACGCCGTCACCGTGGTGCGGCGGTTGGACACTCGCACAAGACGCGGTCCGCTGGTCGCCAAGACAGGCTACGGCCTGCCGGTCGAAGAGTTCCGCGCATTGGCGGGAGAAGGACGACTGGGACACGTCGGCCTCAAGGAAAGCGCCAATCTTGTTGCCGAGGAGCTTGGGTGGAGCCCGCGCCAGTCGACCTCCACTCTAGAACCCGTACTCGGCGATAATGGCGAAGTCCTCGGTCAGCATCAGGTATTCACCATCGATGCAGAAGGATCGAAAACGCTCGTGTTTGACCTCGAGATGTCGTGGGGTGCGCCCGATCCTGGCGATCGGATCACCGTAAACGGTGATTTCGACATCGATATTGAGGTGCACGGCGGCTATCCAGGCGATGAGGGAACTACAGCCATGGTCGTGCGAGCGATCGGCACGATCGGGCAACGCTCCTCCGGCTTCTACCGGCCGACAGACCTCGTAGCTGGCTATTGACGCGACGGGTCCGGCCCCTTGACCGCTGCTCGGGTGTCGAGGTCAGTGATGAACAAGGATGCGGGATCGGTCGCAGGCAAAGCGAACAAACGGTCCCGAGTCCCGACTAGGCCTGCACGCTCGATGATCGAACCCTGCCGCAGAACGCCACGAACACGCCCTACCAGGGAGATGTCGGTGAGTGGATCACCGTCAACAACGACGATATCGGCGTCGTAGCCAGCGGCGATCCGCCCAACGGTTTCACCGATTCCAAGTGCGCTCGCCGCGCCCGACGTTGCAGCAACGAGCGCTTGATGCGGGCTGAGGCCCGAATCGACAAGAAGTGCAAGTTCATCGTGGAGACTGAACCCTGGCACGAGAAATGGCCACGGGGCGTCCGAACCGGTGATAAACACGCAACCGCGCTTGTTGAGCTCGTTGATCGTTTCCTTCATTGTCACCACGCTCGCCTGTCTCGCCAATCGGAGCTCGATTGGATCGGTTCTGTGACTGAACCCTTCCCATGCGGCCCGGATTTCGGGGTGCACCCACTCGGATCGTTCGTCACCACGGAAGGCATGCTCGTTGATACGAGCGATCCGGTCCCAGACGACCACCGTCGGACAGTTCACGACATCGTTTGCCAGGAACGCAGTGGCCCACGCGTCGACCACGGCCGGATCGGTGCCCCCGTCGTCCCGACCGGTGACATGATGCACACATCCCGACAGGTGTTGGATCTCGCGAACACCGAGCTCGATCGCTTTCATTGCATCGACCAGCCCGAGATGTGCAAGAAGTGGGAGATCATGTTCGGCAGCTGCCGTGACAGCTTCTGCCATAAGTGACTCGTCGATGTTGACATAGAGCTTGACGGCGTCAGCGCCCCTCGCGGCAAGCTCATCGATGGTCTCGCGGATGTCGGCACCGGAACTGTGAGGGCGGCCAATCCTCTTCCAATAAGCCTGCGGACCATCGACCAGCGGACCACACACCAACAGCGTCGGGCCGGCATCGGGTGCGTCCTCGCATTGCGTCTTGAGCCCGAGCACATGGTCGAGATCGTTCCCTGTGTCGCGCACGGTGGTGACACCGGCAGCAAGGAAGCCCGGAAGCATCCACTCACTGGCATGCACATGACAGTCGATCAGTCCGGGAAGCAAGGTCGCCCCCTCGAACCGCATCTGAGGGATGTCGGCTGGCAATGCCTCGGTTGGGCAGACATAAACGATGCGTCGACCCTCGACCACAACCGAATGGCCCTCCAGCCGGCCGCTCTCATCCCAGACCCGGTCGGGTGTGAGCGCCACCGGGGCGAGTGCGGTTGGCAATCGTTCCGCTGACGGTGCAGCCTTCATCGAGGCTCCAGCGATGGGATCGCCGCAATGGCGATGAGCTGGCTGAGCCCTCGGGGGAGTGATAGGAACGGCGAATGGCCTGTGTCCAGCGAGCGCACGCTGTCGCAACCGACCGTAGCGATCATTCGACGCTGCACGGATGGATCGATGACTCGGTCTCTTTCGCAGACGATGTAGGTTCGTGCGACCGTGCCGAATCGATCCCCGGTCCAATCCACCCTCGTTTGAGCGGGGATCGTTGATTCGGGCACCACATTTGCTTGCACCGCGTCCTTTGCATCCTCGGGACAGTCATTGCAGAGAATGGTGCTGATCGATGTGGGTTCGAGCGTCGAGAAGCGAAAGTCGTCCGCAACCTTCCGCGCTGCATGCACCTGCGTATTTCGGTCACGGCGGATGACATCGGTGGCCGACTCACCGGCTCTGAGCAGAAACGCTGCGACGTACACGAGTCTATTGATGAGTTCGGGCCGTCGCTCGCCAAGCAGGGTCAAAGCAGCGCCGGCGAGCGAATGTCCGACAACGATGCACGGGCCGGCGAATCCACTGACGACATGCTCAAGATGGTCGACCCATCCCTGCAAAGTGACCTTCTCGATGGGCATTGGGTTCCCCGGTCGACCAGGGAGATCGACCGCTGTTGCTCGGATACCGAACTCGGCCAGTGCTTCCTCGACCGACTGCCAGCACCACCCCCCGAACCAGGCGCCATGAACGAGGACAACCGGTGCTGGCTCAACCATCAGTAACCGAAGACCTCGTCGAGCGAGTCACGGAGCGCAGCCGAGGCGTCAACCAGATCGTGCTCCTCGATCGTCAGAGCAGGAACGAAGTTCGTAGCGTCCCCGACGAGGGCACTGCCGTGGTGCAACGTGCGAAGCAAATAGCCCCTCGCCCACATTGCATCCCACAATCGACGCGATACGTCGAAGCTCGCGTCTAGGGGTTCCCTCGTGTCCTTCGACGCCACGTACTCGATGCCGATCAGCAGGCCAAGACCCCTAACGTCTCCCACGTTCGGGTGATCCCCGATCGCGTCGGAAAGCGCCTTCATCGCGAATTTGCCTCGATCGCGTGAACGGTCGTACAAGCCCTCTGACTCGACGATATCGAGGACTTCGAGTCCCACGGCGCAGCTGATCGGGTTCCCAGAGTAGGTATGGACCGCAGCGACCCCCCTCCCGGCCGACTGGATTGTTTCGGCTACTCGATCGCTCACCAAGGTCGCTGCCAGCGGGGCATAGCCACCGGTCAGCCCCTTCCCCAGATTGCTGAGATCAGCGGTCACACCGAAGTGTTCCATCGCAAGGAACGAGCCGCATCGGCCGGCACCCGACACTACCTCGTCGGCGATGAACAGGACGTCGTAGCGATCACAGATCTCGCGGACCTGCGCCCAGTACCCCGCGTCGGCAACTTCCATTCCCCACGAAGGTGATACGGGTTCGGCGATGAACACTGCGACGGAATCTGGACCCTCTGCTTCGATGACGTCTGCGAGCATCATGGCCGAACGAGCGGCGGCCTCCTTCGGGTCGAGATCACGAAACGGTCCGCGGAACCGAACGGGAGGCGAAACCCTTGCACCACCGAAGAGGTACGGCGCGTAGTCGCCGTGGATCTCCCACCTCCCGGTCATTGCGAGGGCGCCCATCGTGGCGCCGTGGTAGCTCGGAGACAGCGAGACGACCTTCCACTTCTGCGGATGGCCCTTCGCCAGGTGGTACTGACGTGCAATTCGGAGAGACAATTCGTTCGCCTCGGAACCCCCGGAGGTGAACATCACGCGATTGGTGTCACTCGGAGCCAGTGCTGCATACCGAGCAGCAAGCTCTTCCTGCCGTGGGTTCGTCACCCACGAGTTGTGAATGAATGCTAATTGCTTTGCTTGGGTTGCCATAGCCTCGGCCACTGATGATCTGCCCTGACCGATCGAGGCCGTTGTTGATATCCCGCTCGCCAGATCGATCACACGGTGACCGGTCGCATCCCACAGTTCAATGCCTTCTCCCCTGACCACCACCGGCAACGACTGACCTGGAGACCGATAGAACACGTGAGACGGTTCGTCGTGGTTTACTGGTGAATCCGTTTCCTGCATGTCGAACTTCCTCCACTATGACATCGGATGTGAACGGTTTCAACGGAAACCACGATGATGCAAAACGTTACCAGTTTGTGCCTCCCGTGCCTCCATTTCCTCACCTGACCCTCCGTCGGAATCTTTGTGCTGGTTACCCGGTTCGACTTGCAGCATCGGAATTCATATCGTATTATCTGCCCGTGAAAGGTTTCGGAAACGTTACCACTGATCCTGCAAACGCAGGTAACCCAGGAAGCAAGCTCGATCACCGAGCACAAGAACA
>JAQCAA010000124.1 GCA_027728645.1 Actinomycetota bacterium
GACACCCACAGGATGCGCCGCTGACGCGTCAACACACAACTGTCGCACACAAACCGCGACAGATCACCTTGAGGGAGGACGGGCGAGCTTGCGAGCCAGGAGGGTGGGCGGCGCAGGTCAGCTGTGCGGGTGAGGGCGTGTCATCCCCCTGCATCGTTCGTCCCTCACTCTGCCGTCCCCCTTGAAAGGGGGACAGATTCGGATTCCGGTCCTACGGTGCCGCTGTCGTGGTGGTCGTCGTTGGCGGCATCGTCGTGGTCGTAGTGGTAGTTGTCGAGGTGGTGGACGTTGTCGTGGTGGTAGACGAAGTGGTGGGCGGCACTGTCGACGTCGTGGTGGTCGTGGTGGTTTTCGCTAGCCGGTAGTTCCAGCTCCAGTCTTGGTTCGTGACCGAGCCATCGGGGTGGGTCATCACTCTGGTAATCGTGTTTCCGCTTCTGACTGACTCACATGTCCTTCCCCCGTTGTTGCCGTGCAAGGTCACGGTGATCGAGGTCGGCGTGTAGGAGGTCTCGATGTACACCACCGATTCCGAATCGTTCTTGAACTTCACATCAGGACTAGGAAAACCGAGAGTGGCCTCCCGAACGAAGGGGTATCTCGAAAAGTAAATTGAGTGGGGCTGATGGAAAACATCCTCGTAGCAACCGAAAAAGACGGCGTTGTAGAAGGTGGTCGCAAACTGACTCGTTCCGCCTCCGACGTTGACTGGACTGTCACAGCATGTGATTATCCCGCCGATGATCGCCCCCGCCCTCTTGTAGCCGTTGGCCTCAGTCCGCTTTCCTGCGGTGTCGTTGATCGAGAACGTCTCGCCAAGGAATACCCAACTGCCCCCGATCGTGTCGGCGAGCAGCTGAATGTTGACCACTCGGTTTGCACAGCAGTCGTGTCTGGTGGTGAAGGTCGAAACCTCGCCGAACGGACCCATTGCCAATGCCTTCTCGGTTGAGAGGTCGGCCTCGCGCCCCTCCTTCATTGGCAGTAGTCCATTTCCGGTTCCGTGCACTGCCTCATTCACAGCTTCGGCAACGGCATCGAGGTCGACAGTGCGACCGATCGTGGAAGGGACAACAGATATCTGTTTGGTCTCATCGTCGAATAGGAAGGTCGCCGGTTCCGGCTCGACCTCAAACGAGCTTGCGAGGCTGCTGGCGATGGCCGTGATGACATCGTCGTCCAGATAGGTGACGAGCTTTGACGGAGACTGCGTGACGATCTCGCTCCGCAGTGCCGACGTCAGTCCGGCGGGGGAGAACACCATCGAATGCACTTGTCGAGCCGGGCGCAGCGAAATGGGTTCTGAAATAAGACTCACTGCGTCGGCAACGGCGGCGTCGACATCTGCATCGGTGATTGACGGGACGATGTCGAGAAGTGGGAGAACAATCGGACCATCGATATCCCCCGAAACCCCAGCCAATATGAGAGGCAGCGAGGCTTCGTGATCGATCCGTGTTCCAGCGAGTGGGTACTCAGGGGCCGGCGAACCGTTGACGACGAGCACGGCGCCGTCATACGCAGGTTTGTCGATCGCTGAGAGGTCCCAATCCGACAGGAGCGCAAGGACGGCGCTTTCGTCGATGGTTGGGGCGACCGGGATGTCGACCGACCCGAAACGCGTGCTAATCCACTTCGAGAAGTTCGAAAACCCATTGGGAGAGCGCCGCGTCTTTTTCGCTTCAGAGACAACCGAAGTCTCGTCAACGTCGAACCCGATTTCTGTCGGTGAGATGGTCAGTGTCTGTCCATCGACAACCACTTCGAGTCGCTTGGAGGCCAAAGCCGTTTCGTACCCCGTGATGGCAGCTGTTGCTTCGGCGCCAGTCATTCGAGAGAGATCGATCCCTACAGATGTGACCCCGTGGCTTACCCGGTCATCTGTCGCAATCTCGTCGTACGCGTAGACGCCGACAATCGTGAGAATCGTGAGAACGGGAACTGCGATCGCAGCCGCAATGATGTATCGACGCACGATGTGCCCCCTATCCGGCTTCGTCCGCTGGTTTGGCGATTCTATGGAGCCAAACGGCATATGGGTCAACCTCTTTGTGGGCTTTCCGGATCATTTACTGTGGCACCGTTCACGCGAGAGAGCCCCGGTTCGCACAAAGCGGCCCCGGGGCTCTTCGCGCTGTCCTTCAGGAATTGCTAGGCGTACTTCTCTTCTGTCAAGAGTTCCCAGAACTCGATTCGTGAACCAAGGGAAATATCGCCAAGCCCACCCGAGATGTGCGATGTGTCAACCCTTACTCTGTCCTCGCGGTACGCGGATTCGAGAGATTCGTCCGTCCACTGCATGACGACGGTGTCTTTGTCACCTGGAGTCGTCCCGCTGTTGAAGTAGACGGTGCTTGCGGACCGGGTGCCGGCTTCTTCGTAAGCCTTGCCGATCTTGTCGAGAATGGTTGCTGCCTGACGGGCCTTCCCTGGCTGCACTTGGTAAATACGCTTCACGAGAAACACGTGACAATCCCTTTCGATCGTGTGGGCACGACGCTAGCGGTGGTCCGGTTCCAGACTGGCGTTCAGGCGAAGTGATCTACGAAGAGTTTGAGCACAAAGCCCCACGCCTCCTCGAAGTACTCGATATACGCATCCCAGTCTGCCCCTTCGAGGAAACCGGTGTGGACAAGGCGTACATGCGTGCCATCTGCCACTTCGCTGAAGGTGAGAACCACCCATGTGTTCTTCTCTCGCAATGCGAGATGCGGCGGTGCGTTCCATGTGAACGAAAGCATTTCCCCTTTGACGTATCCGAGGAAAACACAGCCCTCGGAACCCTGAAGTCCCGGCTCGATGTCGAGGTTGAACAGCAGCTCGAATGGTCCGCCGACTCGCAGATCGATGTTTGTTCTCGGTGCAGGCCACCACGAAGTTATCTCGTCGGTTGTTGTCCATGCGGTCCAGGCCGCCGTTGGGTGGGTGCCGACAACCGCCTCCTTCACAAGCGAACGGACATCATGCCCCGCTCCAGGGATCGTTGAAGTATCGATCATGTCAACTCCTGAAGGGCCGTAAGGACCCTGTCTACCTCTTCGATTGTGTTGTAGTGCACGAACCCAATACGAACGAGGCCGTCCGGTTTGGAGAGGCGTTCCATCACCTCGTATGCGTAATAGTTTCCCGACCACGCAAAGATTCCTTGGTCTGCGAGCGCCTGCGCCACGACGTCTGGGGATATTCCTTCGACTTCGATAGCGAAGGTTGGGGTTCTTGTGTTGGAGCCGGGGCGACCGTACAGCGTGACGCTTGGCATTTCGGCAATCCCTGCCAAGAACCTTGCAGATAGCTGTTCTTCATGGCGTCCGACGGTTTCGAAGGCATCAACAAGCTTGGCTCTTCGGGTTTCGCCTTTCCCGTTCGAGGCGAGGTAGTTGATAGCCGCGGTGACCCCGGAAAGAGATTCGAACGACTGAGTCCCCGTCTCCCAGCTGTCGGGTGATGTGTCTGGTGCTGGGCGAAGCTTGAAGGGTTCAACCGTCTCGAGCAACTCGGCCTTGCCATACAGACATCCCGTGTGTGGGCCGAACCACTTATAGGCAGAGCAGACGAGGAAATCGGTTCCTGTTTCCTTCACATCGATCGAGCCGTGAGGTGCGTAGTGAACCGCATCCAGATAGGTAAGGGCCCCGACAGCGTGCGCCATCTCGACGATGGTTCTGACCGGCGTGACGGTGCCAGTGGCATTGGATGCGTGCGTGAACGCCACGAGGGCTGTGTTTTCGTCGAGTAACCCGGCGAGGGACGACAGGTCCAGATCGCAACCAGCGTCTCGGTCGAAGTCAGCGAACCTAATTTCGACGCCTGCCGATCGGGCTGCCTGCATCCACGGAGCAACGTTGGCGTCGTGGTCAAGGTGTGTGACCACGATGTTGGCGTCAGCCGCCCAAGTCCGCGCCAATGCTCTCGACATCGCATAGGTGAGGGAGGTCATATTCTGCCCAAACACGATCTCGTTGGGAGATGCACCAAACAGATCAGCGACGGCGGAACGCGCCTGGTCGACGACCTCCGTTGTCTCGATTGATGTCGCAAATGGCCCGTGAGTGTTGCTTCCTCCGCGCTCCATGAAATCGGCCATCGCTGTAATGACTGACTGGTGTACTTGTGTTCCGCCTGGCCCGTCGAGGTAGGCCGCGAGGTTGGGGCCAACGGTTCGCGTTAATGCCGGGAACCCGGCTCTTACTGCTTGCACATCGAATGTCATCGCTCTCCTGAGGTCGCTATCAGCCACTATATGAGTCTCCCAACGCAGCGAGGCCAAGGAGTTACTGGGGCGACGACGGTACCTTTATCCAATGGGATGGGTGGCTCGCAGGTATCTGCTTATGAGGGGCTGGCGCTTCGTTGGCGATGCTCCGGTCGTGCCGAAAGCAATCATTGTTGCGGCGCCGCACACATCGAATTGGGACTTCCTCGTCTTTCTCGCGGTCGCCAAGAATTTTCGTATCAAGGTCGGTTTCCTTGGAAAAGACGGGCTGTTCAAGGGCCCCCTCGGGGTGCTGATGCGGAAGTGGGGTGGGATTCCCGTGGACCGTTCCCATCCGAATGCGGTGGTCGAATCGGTAGCGGATCATTTCCGCAGGCACGACGAAGTTTTACTCGTGATTACGCCCGAAGGAACTCGAGGAAAAGCCAAAGCTTGGAAGTCTGGCTTCTGGCGGATCGGCGACGCCCTTGACATCCCAGTTGTGATGGGATTCGTTGACGGCAAGACCAGGACGACGGGCTTTGGTCCCTCCAAAAAGATCGACGGCGATCCGCACGCGTGGATGGACGCGGCACGCATCTTCTACGCCGACATGGGAGGCCTCAGACCGTCGAAAAAGGGTCCGATGATTCTGGCCGACGAGGCCTAGGACCCGCCTACCGCCTACCGCCTACCGCCTACCGTCCCGGAATCGGACTGTGTTGGGTCTTGGGCCCCTGGGTCAGAGGCCTGCCTGTGCTGCCCACCCTCCTGGCTCGCAAGCTCGCCCGTCCTCCCTCAAGGGAGGACCGAAGAGGAGCGGATCGCAGGCTTGCTTGTGCTGCCCACCCTCCTGGCTCGCAGGGCTCGCCCGAGATCGGTCCCCCTTTCAAGGGGGACGGAAGAGGAGCGGAGCGACGACTTGCATGTGCCTCCCACCCTCCTGGCTCGCAAGCTCGCCCGTCCTCCCTTGAGGTGATCTGTCGCGGTTTGTGTGCGACAGTTG
>JAQCAA010000011.1 GCA_027728645.1 Actinomycetota bacterium
CGGTGATCGGACTCGGTCCCTCCGGGCTTGAGTTTCTTGATCAGGTCCAGTCCAAGAAGCTCCTCGATGAGTCGCATACGGTCATCGTGAGAACGGCGCGTCACCCAGCGGCCCAACAACTCTCAGCGAAGCGCGTGATCGAGTCGTGTGATGACCTCTATGAATCGCACACCGACTTCGACTCGCTGTATGTGGCCATTGCGGACAGGGTGATCGAGGCTGCAGCGTCTGGTGATGTCGTGTACGCAGTTCCAGGCAGCGCGTCCGTTGGCGAGCGTTCGGTGTCACTCCTTCGAACCAGATGCCTAGAAACTGGTACCGATATCACGGTCCTGCCGGGGCTCTCCTTCCTCGATCTCGTCTATATCGCAGCCAATATAGATCCGATCGCCGATGGTCTTCAGATTCTCGATGCAAGGGTGTTGCCGGATCCGCTCCCGCTTCACCTTCCAACGGTGATCACCCAAGTCGATTCACAGCTCAGGGCTTCCGACGTCTCTCTTGCCCTTGGCCGCACGCTCAACCCTGACCACGCCGTGCTTGTCCTCGATCGGCTAGGTGACCGAGACGAAGTGTGCGAGGAGCACACTCTTGAGTCGTTCGCTACCTATCCCGCCGGGGCACGGACCACCGTGTTCGTATCACCGGTCCACTCAGGGATATTTGGACTGATCGCCACCAACCGTATTCTCCGAGAGCAGTGCCCGTGGGATATGAAACAGACTCATCACACGCTTCTGACCCACCTCATTGAGGAGGCGTACGAGGCGGCAGATGCAATCTCTGCTTTACCTATTGAGGCCCCAGGAGGCGAACCTGACTTCGGCGCGTACGCCGAGGTAGAAGAAGAGCTCGGTGATCTGCTCCTGCAAGTCGTTTTCCATGCGACGCTCGCCTCCGAAACGGGAGCCTTCGATATCGACGAGGTCGCAGAGGGGATCAGGCGAAAGCTCGTAGCTCGCCACCCCCATGTGTTCGGTGACACGATTGTCTCGGGCGCAACGGAGGTTCTCGCGAACTGGGAGAAACTCAAACAGGAGGAAAAGAAGAGGGCCAGCCTCATGGACGATATTCCATCCGGAATGCCAGCAGTTGTGCGAGCGACGAAAGTCCAGGGCCGAGCTCGCAGTGTTGGCTTCGACTGGTCAGAACCCGAGCAGGTCGTTCGCGTCCTCAGGTCCGAGATCGAAGAGCTGGTTGCTGCCAAAGGCGATGACGCCGTTCTACACGAACTCGGAGATGTGCTATTCAGTGCGGTGAACCTTGCTCGACACCTCCGTGTTGACCCAGAGATAGCGCTTCGGTTGAGCGTCGAGAGATTCATAGCGAGGTTCCGTTCGATGGAACAGCAGTTCATTGAGGAAGGTGGCTCGGTCGTCGAGGCTTCATCTGGCCAAATGGAGACGGCATGGGCGTTGGCCAAGCGCCAGACCACATGACCGTCGCACGATTACAAAGTCTCAACCATCAGCAGCGACCGTCTACCCTTGGGTCAATATGACATCACCTTCGACAACCATCATCGGCGTCCACGCCCGCGAGGTGCTCAACTCGCGGGGCAATCCCACTGTGGAGGCAGAGGTACGACTCGATGGCGGAGGGTTTGGCCGGTCAATTGTCCCGTCAGGTGCTTCAACCGGCGCCCTCGAGGCCGTAGAGCTGCGAGACGGCGGACCTCGGTACCTAGGCAAGGGTGTGCTGAAGGCCGTGGCACATGTGAACGAGACAATCGCGCCCAGACTGCTTGGAATCGACGCCACTCGCCAAGAAACTGTCGATCAGATCATGCTGGACCTCGACGGGACTCCGAACAAGGCGAATCTCGGGGCAAATGCGATACTTGCGGTCTCGCTAGCGACCGCTCGCGCCGCCTCGGCCGGCGTGGACCTTCCGACATACCGCTACTTAGGGGGGTCGAGCGCGCGAGTGCTTCCGACTCCATGCTTCAACGTGATCAACGGCGGGGCCCACGCAGCCAACTCGATTGACACTCAAGAGTTCATGATTGTTCCTGGAGGTCTGCCAAGTTTCAGCGAAGCGCTCCGCGCTGGCGTCGAGATCTATCACTCGCTGAAAGCGGTTCTCACATCGCGTGACCTTGCGACCAACGTTGGCGACGAAGGTGGATTTGCTCCAGATCTCGACAGCGATATCGCAGTGCTGGACCTCTTGACGGAGGCGATTGAGCGTGCCGGGTATGTTCCTGGCGAGCAGATCGGGTTTGCTTTGGACGTCGCCGCAACCGAGTTGTACGACGATGGCAGCTATCAACTCTCTGGCGCATCACTGTCCTCGGATGAGATGGTCGACCATCTCGCTTCGCTTATCGCCAAGTTTCCAATCGTGTCAATTGAGGACGGACTCGACGAGGCTGATTGGGATGGTTGGGAAACGCTCACGTCCAAACTGGGATCCAAAACCCAGATCGTCGGCGACGACTTACTTGTGACCAATGTGGATCTGTTGCAACGAGCTATCGACACCGACGTAGCGAACGCGATCCTTATCAAGGTCAACCAGATCGGCAGCCTCTCGGAAACGCTTCACGCCATGCAACTCGCTGACAGAGCGTCCTATGGAACGATGGTGAGCCACAGGTCAGGGGAGACAGAGGACTCCTTTATCTCCCATCTTGCGGTAGCGACCAATGCAGGACAGATCAAAACGGGCGCACCCGCACGGGGCGAGCGCACTGCCAAATACAACCAATTGCTTCGCATTGAGGAAGATCTCGGCGATGATGCTCGGTACGCCGGTTGGGATCGATTCCGAAAGTTCATATGACGGACCAACTCATCAGGGAAGAGCAGGCAGCGCAGCCTGCTGGCACGCGCCCAAAGAGGTCAGGTTGGCGTACGGTCCTGTTCGTCTCGCTTCTCGTGGTGTTTGGTCTCGTGGTATCTGGCGTCTTGCCGCTTCAGCAGTATCTCGAACGCGAGAACCAGGTGAACGCAGCGATCGAAGACCTCGCTGCCCTTGAGTCAGCCAACGCTTCACTGAACGCAGACGTGTCAGCCCTTCAGTCGGATCAAGAACTCGAACGGGTGGCCCGCGAGCAGTACGGGTTTGTCCGTGAGGGCGAAATTGGATATGTGGTAACAACTCCGGACATTGAGGAGTCTCCACGCCAGGGCGCCGCACCAACACCTGTCGAGGTCAAGGAAGCGCAGGGGTTCTTCGGAAAGATCTGGCAGTTCTTGAGCGGCGGCGATGTCGTCGAAGATGGATGACAGAGACGTCGTAGAGATTCAGATTGGGCGACCTCCGCGATCGGTGATTCGTGTCCGAACTCGCTGTCATCTTGGTTTGCCGGTCGTTATCGATGTTCCTCCAATTCTCGATGACGGAACTCCTTTCCCGACAACACATTGGCTCACGTGTCCTCTTGCCGTGGTTCGCATCAGCCGATTGGAGTCTGCAGGCGGCGTGCGAGACGCCGATTCGAGGGTTCGCTCCGATCCCGATGTTGCAGCAGCTTTCGCCGTTTCGATGCGCAGATACGAGGCGGCACGCGATGCTCAGATTCCGGCAGATTGGGATGGCCCGACACCGACCGGAGGCATTGCAGGATCGAGCGGGGGAGTGAAGTGTTTGCACGCTCATTATGCCGACACAGCAGCTGGGAACCAAAACCCGATTGGCGAAGATGTGGCGGCAAGCATTGAGCCGCTCGGTTGCACGGTGGGGTGCGTTGCCGATGTTGGTGAAGGACCGACCCACAATGAGCAATGGGTGGAGCCACTGTGAATGTCGCGGTGATCGACATTGGGACCAACTCGATGAGGCTCCTCATGATGGCCCAAGACGGCACTGAGATCCATCGGCAGGTCGCAGTTACGGGCCTCGGGGTTGGCGTGGACGCAACCGGTCGGTTTGATGACGGCCGAATGGCAGAAACACTCGCGGTTCTCGCCGAATTCGGCGCCACCATCAGGTCGATTGGTGCCGGATCTGTGGCTGCTGTCGCCACGTCAGGGACCAGGGACGCATCCAACGGACCTGGATTCGTCTCGGCGGTGGCACAACACATCGGCGTCGTGCCCCAGATCATTAGCGGTGCAAGGGAAGCGGCTTTGGCGTTCGAGGGAGCCACAGTTGGCATGAAATCAGCCAGCTACCTCGTGGTCGACATTGGAGGAGGGTCCACAGAATTCATTCGTGGGACTCTCAGCAATGGCGTTTCGGAGCCTGAGATTGCTCTGAGCATTGACATTGGTTCCGTGAGGCTGACAGACAGGTGTTTTGGCCGACGCCCAGTGGCCGATGCCGAAATGAAGAACGCCGAAGGCATGGTCGCTGGCCTATTTCGAGATGTTCCGAAAGTAGATGGTGCAGCCGTTCTCGGAGTCGCTGGCACCTTCACGAGCATTGCCGCAGTGGCGCTCAAGCTTGAGGCCTACGATCGGGATGTCGTTGACGGGGCAGTAGTGGAGCTACCAATCATCGAGGACCTGGTCGCCAGACTCCAATCGATGTCAATTGGGGAGACGGCTCTGATCCCGTCTCTCCATCCTCGCCGAGCACCGGTGATCTTGGCTGGCTCGCTGATCGCGGCGCAAGCCCTCCGCTCGGTTCACGCTGACAGGGTCACGGTTCGAGAGTCGGACCTTCTCGACGGACTTGCGCGAGAGCTCATCGCTGGGATCCGCAGCGATGATTGACAGGTCTAGGTGGCGGTAGCCATGGCCCGTTCTATCAGGTGCGAAGGCATCTCCTGATAGTGGTCGTGGTTCGCAGAGAAGGTTCCCCAACCGCTCGTAAGCGATCGCAGATCTATGGCGTACCTCACGATTTCGGACGATGGGACCATGGCTTCGATGACTTGGCTGCCGTCCGGCGTGGTTGTCGAGCCTCGGACGGAACCTCGGCGTGCCGAGATGTCTCCCATCACTTCTCCCTGATATTGCGGCGGCACCGTAATAGCCACTGCAGAGACTGGCTCAAGGACGATGGGACTTCCCTTCTCGAAGGCCTGTCGGAATCCTGCACGTGCCGCGAGCCTGAAACTCATCTCACTCGAATCGACAGCATGAAACTTCCCGTCGTTCACGATGACCTCGACATCGACGACCGGGTAGCCATGAATACCGCCCTTGGCCATCGCCTCGACGACGCCCTTTTCAATGGCAGGGATGTACTGGCGGGGAATCGACCCGCCTCTGATCTTGTCGACGAAGACGAACCCGGCTCCAGGAGGCAGGGGTCGAAGCTCGAGTTGACAGACCCCGAATTGGCCGTGACCGCCGGACTGCTTCTTATGCCTTCCTTCCGCAGCCGAGGGTTGGGAGACCGACTCTCTGTACGGCACGCGGACGGGTTCCTGGTCGACCTTGACCCCAAACTTGCGCTCGAGCTTCTCAATTGAAATCGTCAGGTGCATCTCCCCCATGCCGCTGAGCAAGGTTTGGCCGGTTTCGTCGTTGCGGTGGAACGTGAGCGAGGAGTCTTCCTCAAGGATGCGGTGGAGTGCTGACGCCAGCTTGTCGTCGTCAGACTGCGTTTGCGGAAGAAGGGCCGTTGCAAGAATGGGTGAAGGTCGGTCGACGGCCGGCACCTTCACAGGCTTGTGCTTTGGTGCGAGCGTGTCGCCGGTCTTGGTTCCTTGGAGCTTTGCAGCCGCGACAATGTCGCCAGCTGGTGCCGCGGCAACCAGAGTCGTTTCCTTCCCGAACATCGTCGCGATTTTTGCCAAGCGCTCGTCCTGACCAGAACGACCGTTTGTCAGCTGCGTCTCTGGTTTGAGCGTCCCAGATAGCACCTTGAACATGGAAATCTGTCCGACATACGGATCGGCAAGAGTCTTGAAAACGAAGGCAAGCGGATCTGCCTTTGGATCTTTCGCCACTTCGATCATCTGGTCCCCTGCCATCACCTTGACCGGTGGCCGGTCGAGAGGGGAAGGGCCAAGTTCTACGATGAAGTCGGCAAGCCTGTCTACTGCGATGGGGCCGATTGCAGACCCACACACGACGGGGAAAACCTTCGCCGCTGCGACTCCCGTTGCCATCGTTCGTTCGAGTTCGTCGACCGAGGGGTTCGTCCCCTCAAGGTAGCTTTCGAGCATCGCGTCGTCTGACACGACAATCCCCTCAACCAGATTGTCTCGGACCTCGGCTTCGCGTTCGGCAAGGTGTTCCGGCATGGCAATCACTTCGGCTTTTCCGGAGTCATAGATGTATGCCTTGTCTCGGAACAGATCGGCAACACCGTGGAACGCCGCTTCGTTTCCGATTGGTAGTTCGATCGGGGCGATGCCTGCGCCAAATCGGTCTCGCAGTTCGGCGAGAGTTCGATCGAAAGAGGCCCTCTCCTTGTCGAGCTTGTTGATGAAAATCATCCGAGGGGTGTTGAGTTTCTCAGCGATTTTCCACGCATAGGCCGTCTGGACTTCGATTCCCTCAACCGCGCTCACGACAAAGACCGCGAGGTCGGTGACTCGGAGCGCTGCGTGGACATCCCCTGAGAAGTCCGCATACCCTGGCGTGTCGATGAGATTGATTTTGTGGCCCTTCCACTGGAAGGCAGCAAGCGCAAGCGTGAGCGAGATCCCTCTGGACTGCTCCTCAGGGTCATAGTCGGTGACTGTGTTGCGTGCCTCAACGGTTCCGAGCCGCGTGATGGCGCCGGCCCGAAACAAGAGGGCTTCGGCGAGCGTCGTCTTGCCGGACCCCGTATGTCCGACGAGGGACACATTGCGAATCTTGTCTGGGGGAAAGACCTTCACAAACGTCTCCTTGGTCGACTGGTTCCAGCCTACGCAAACCCGCGACGCCGTGCCCACTCGAGGTACGCTCCGGTGAGCCCGGGTGGCGGAATCGGTAGACGCGACGGACTTAAAATCCGTTATCCGAAAGGGTGTGTGGGTTCAAACCCCACCCCGGGCACCGTGAGGACTCTTCTCCGAGGACTTGGGTCCTGTTCGTCTTGACCGGCAGGTTGCCTAGACGAGGAGTTTGGCCTTGAAGGCTGCGAACTCCTCGCCGGTGATTGTTCCTGAGTCCTTCAGTTTTCTGAGCTTTTCGATCTGGCTGATCGCATCATCGGTGAGCACTCCGGCTGTAGCTACAGGCCGGGGGCCTGCATCGAGTCCAGGAGATATCTGACCCACCGTGAAGTAGATGATCATCCCAAACACAGGGAGAAGCACAAGGGTGATTGCCCACAGAGCCTTCGACAGGCCTGAAAGATCGGACCTCCGTGATAGGTCGAGCAGACCGAAAATCCACAGCAAGACCAGAGGGATATAGATAAGCATGAGGAAGAAGAAATTCCAGAATGTCATGTGACTCCTTGGGTGTTGTCGTGCCCATCGTACCTAGTGCCGCGTCCACCAACCTTTGCACTGTTCTGCCGGCCAGGAACACCGCTCGCTGCGTCCTCGTCTCAACGCAGTCCAGACTGCGTCTTCGTCCTGCGTCCTTGCGACCAGCGCGCCTGACTCGACATCGACACCCCGAGCGTTGGTGGACACGGCACTAGCCATTGCTCGAAGACCGGCGGGGGATTTGTCGACCGAGTAGTTCTTCACTATTTCCGAGTGCGTGCCGATAGGAGATCATGATCTCAGTCAGCAGCCACCAATGCTGATCGCGGCGATTGCCGGGGTCGCGGCGATCACCATCGTTGTGATGGTAGTTGTTGTCGCCATGCGCAACCGATCGTCGAAGCAGCGAGGGGCGCGTGTCAGCCAACACGACCCTCTGACAGGTCTCATCAACCGGACACTCTTTCAGGACCGCGTAGCAAGTGCGTTGACCCGTGCACGGCGCGACGGCGGTCTTGTGACTCTGATGTTCTTGGACCTCGATGGGTTCAAGGATGTCAACGACCGGTTTGGGCACTCCGTTGGGGATGAACTCCTCAGACAGATCGCCGGCAGGCTGCTCGTGGCGCTTCGAGAAACCGACACTGTGGCTCGTCTTGAGGGAGGGCAGCGCGTCGAAGACGCTGGGCGAGTTGCGATGAAGATTCTCAAAGCTGTTGCCGCGCCCTACACCGTTGGCACCCATGAGCTCGTCGTGACGGTTTCGATCGGGATTTCCATGTATCCGATTGACGGGGACGGGTATGAAGAGTTGATGTCGGGCGCCGACACCGCGATGTATCAAGCAAAGTCCGCAGGCAAGAACACCTACCAATACTTCACAAAGTCGCTGCGGGACCGTACCTCGGACCGTCTGTCTCTCCTCGACGACCTCCGGGCAGCTATTACCAACGGCGATCAACTGCGGTTGGTCTATCAACCAAAGGTCGACGTGTCGCGAGGAGTCGTGACTGGTCTGGAAGCACTGGTTCGGTGGCAGCACCCTGAGAAGGGTCTGCTCAAGCCGCGGTCCTTCGTGCCGCTGGCTGAAGAGTCTGACCTGATTGGCCCAATGAGCCAGTGGGTACTCGACCAGGCGTGCAGGGACATGAAGGTCTGGCTTGGAATCGGGCTTCGACCAATGCGCGTGGCCGTGAACATCTCAGACAGGATGTTTCGAGATACAAGTTTGGTCGAGTCGATAGCCGTTTCGCTTGCAGCCGCGGATCTTGATCCGCGCCATTTGGAGGTTGAGGTTACGGAGCGGACCATCACCCAGGAAGCTGAGCGAGCGGGGAGGGCGATCGAGCGCTTGTCTGACATGGGAATCAAGGTTTCGATTGATGACTTCGGAACTGGATCCTCGAGTCTTCGCCATCTGCAGTCCCTTCCCATTCGAGCACTTAAGATTGACACCTCGTTCGTAACGAACATCCACGAGCGAAAAGAATCGGCGGCGATTGCAGCCGCAATCATCGCAATTGCTCAATGCCTCGAAATCGAAGTCATTGCCGAGGGAGTGGAGTCTCTTGAGGAGCTTGCCCGTCTGACCGAGCTGGGATGCTCTCAGGTGCAGGGCTATCTATTTGCTCATCCGCTTCCCCCGAACGAGGTGATCGCGTTTGTCGAAAGCTATGACAGGTCGCTGTCATTCCCGTCAAACTCTGCGAGCGGATCTTCTCAGTAACGTGAGCTGGCATTGCCTCACTGGTTACGAAACGAGTGCCGAGGGGTCGAGAAACATGCTGAGTTCTCGCAATGCGCCAGGTTGAACGCTGTAGAACGCCCACTTGCCTCTTTGCACACGGGTGACCAGGCCGGCATCGTGTAGGACCTTGAGATGGTGGCTCACCGTCGGCTGGCCAATTCCGAGAGGCTCCGTGAGGTCACATGCGCATTGTTCTCCCGACGACGAAATCATGCTGAACAGTCGAAGCCGATTGGGATCGGAAAGGGCTTTGAGGCGTGCTGCCATGGTCGATGCGCTCGACTCTGACAGGGGCTCGCAACACAGGGGTTCACAGCAAGGTTCCATCCATTCGATTATATATCGACGTTTGTCGATATGTCCGCTATTGTTGCATCGACGTTCATCGATATGAGGAGATCGTGATGATAAACACAGCCATCACCACGCCACCAACAGGAAGGTTGCAGCTTGCACTCAATGTTGAGGACCTTGCAGCTTCAACGAGGTTCTACGCCGACCTGTTCGGCAGTGAGCCAATCAAGCAGCGCGACGAGTATGTCAACTTCGCCATTGCTGAGCCTCCGCTCAAGCTCATCCTGTTCCAAGGGCCACACGGCGGGACGATTAACCATCTTGGAGTTGAGGTTCCGTCGAGTGCCGAGGTGCAGCAAACAATCAACCGTCTTGAAGGGACCGAGATGCGCCTCGATGTGGAGCAGAATGTGACGTGCTGTTACGCGACCCAGGACAAGGTTTGGGTCACCGCACCCGATGGTGAGCGCTGGGAATATTACACAGTGCTCGCCGACGCCGAGCAAGCCGCACCAGAAGGTGATGACTGCGGATGCAGCACAGCGGACACCTCCGAATCAGCAACTGGAGCGTGCTGCGCCTCAGTGGCCTGAGCAGACGCATCGGGAGTTGTGTGTGCCTCCGGCGAACCCGGAGGCACACACGCGTGAGACAATGGAACTCACGTCAAGTGAGACACCATGCCCATATCAACAGCGATTCCATCATCAGTCGAGTTTCAGCCGATCGATTACCCAGCAACGTGGGAAGAGGACGCGGTGCTCAAGGATGGGCATACGGTCAGGATTCGGCCGATTGTTCCTGCCGATAGCGAAGCGCTCCAGGCCTTCGTCAACAACATGTCTACTGAGGCGAGCTATTTCCGGTTCTTCAGGGTAAAACGTGAGCTGACCGAGCGGGAGCTTGCTGCGTTCACGGATGTCGACTACCACTCGGAGATGGCGTTTGTCGCGATATTCGAAGGCAGCCTTGTTGGCGTCGGAAGGTACAGCCAGGTCGAGTCGGCCATGGATCAAGCCGAAGTTGCGTTTACGGTTGCAGACGATATGCAAGGCAGAGGCGTCGGGACCCTCCTGGTGTTTCGGATTGCGGCATATGCGAGGGAACGCGCCATTACCGAGTTCAAGGCGTTTGTGCTCTCTGACAATCACGCCATGATGCGAGTGTTCAGGAACGCGGGTTTCAAGCTCATTCGAGAGATCGACGAAGGCGTGTACACCGTCACGATCCCTACCGAGGAGTCAGACGCTGTCCGAGAGGCCGAAGGTGAGGCAGAACGCATGGCGACTGCGGCGAGCCTGATGCCGCTGTTCTATCCGACGTCTATCGCTGTCATCGGTGCATCCAGAAACAAGGCTTCGATTGGCGGTCGCCTGTTCAACAACATCCTCAACTCGAACTTCACGGGACCGCTGTACCCGATCAATGTCCGTACCCCGGTCGTCAGATCGATTCCAGCCTTCAAGTCGGTAATCGACATCGAGGCGCCTGTCGATCTGGCCTTCGTCGTTGTTCCAGCAGCGCACGTTCTCGACGCAGTGCGTGAATGTGCAGAAAAGGGTGTCCGCGCCGTCTGTGTCATTTCTGCTGGATTCTCTGAAACAGGCGAGGCCGGTTCCGCCGCTGAGGATGAACTTCTCGAAATAGTGAGATCAGGTGGAATGCGAATGGTCGGGCCGAACTGCATGGGTCTGTTGAACACGGACACTGCAATCAGCCTAAATGGGCAATTTGGACCCATCTTTCCTCCAAAGGGAAATGTTGCAATGTCGTCGCAAAGCGGGGCTCTTGGGCTCGCGATTCTTGACTATGCGACCGACCTCAACATTGGTATTTCAAGCTTTGTGTCTGTAGGCAACAAGGCGGACATCTCGGGAAATGACCTCCTTCTGTTCTGGGAAGACGACCCGAACACCGACGTAATTCTCTTGTATCTCGAATCCTTTGGCAACCCACGTCGCTTCTCAAGGATCGCTCGAAGAATCGGGAGGCACAAGCCAATCGTCGCCGTCAAGTCTGGGAGAACAGCCGCCGGCGCGAGAGCCGCATCGAGCCACACAGGTTCGCTCGCAAGCTTGGATGTCGCAGTGGATGCCCTGTTCGCACAGGCTGGGGTAGTGCGTGTCACCACGCTTGAAGACCTCTTCGATGTGACGACGCTCCTCGCCAATCAGCCAATACCGCAGGGCAGAAGAGTTGGCATCGTCACCAACGCTGGCGGGCCGGCAATCCTTGCTGTTGACGCCCTCGAGTCGCAAGGACTCGAAGTCCCCCAGTTTTCCGAAACGTTCCAGCAGCACCTTCGGACATTTCTCTCAGGCGACGCTGCAGTAGCGAATCCAGTGGATATGATCGCCGCTGCTGGCCCGGAGGAGTATCGGCGAACACTGACTGCGATGCTCGAAAGCGATGAGGTTGATTCCGTCATTGCGGTGTACATCCCTGCTTCGACCGCTGGAGTTCCTGAAACTGCCGCAGCAATTACACAGGCTGCAGAAGCAGCACCCGCGAACAAGACGTTTCTCAGCGTGTATATGAATTCGTCTGGGATCCCGACAGAACTAGGAAGTGGTAAGAACCGGTTTCCAACCTTCTCGTTTCCCGAAAGGGCGGCAAAGGCGCTGCGAAAGGCTGTGGAATATGCCGAGTGGCTGAACAAGCCTGTCGGTTCGCTCGTGTCGTTCGACGACGTCGACAAGCCAACAGCCCATTCAGTCATGGAGGAAGCTCTTACAGGCGTCGACGAAGCGGTTTGGCTTGAGCCGGAGGCTGTCGACAAAGTCCTCGGGGCCTACGGGATTCAGGTTCCGAAGGCCACGGTTGTGCACCGTGTTGGCGAAGCGATTGCGTTTGCTGCGAAACTCGGAGGTCCGGTCGTCTTGAAGGTTGTGTCGCCTTCTGCGGTTCACAAGACGGATGTGGGAGGTGTCGCGCTTGATCTCTCGACGCCCAACGAGATCAAGGCAGGATTTGCTCAGGTCATGGCAGCCGTTCCTGATCCAGAGGGGGTTCTGGTCCAGGAGTTCGTCTCTGGCGGTCACGAGGTATTGATTGGAATGTTCGAAGACCCGAACTTTGGACCACTTATCGGGTTCGGACTTGGAGGCGTGTTCGTGGAACTCATAGGGGACGTGGCCTTCAAAATCCATCCGCTTAGCGACCTCGATGCCCGAGATCTGATCTCGGAGGTCAAATCCGGCAAGCTTCTCGAGGGCTACCGCGGGAGTGAGCCAGCTGACATAGAAGCTGTTGTTGACACGCTCCTGCGAGTGTCGGCTCTCGTTGAAAACCACCCAGAGGTCGTCGAGATGGACCTCAACCCCGTGAAGGTAGCGAAGCACGGCGAAGGCATCAGGGTCGTCGATGCGCGGATTCGCGTTCGCACAGTTGCCGGTCGTTGGATACCATCACGTTCCGACCAGCCGATGAGACTGTAGGGAGGCGGGAAAATGGAAGTTCGCGACTTGATGACAACGGATGTCGTTGCTGTCGGGCCGACCGCGTCCATCAGAGACGCAGCTCGTCTGATGTTCCGCTACCGCGTGTCTGGTCTCCCCGTTGTCGATGTGGAAGATCATGTGCTCGGCATTGTGACCGAGGGCGATTTTCTCCAGATGGAAATCGAGAGACTCGAGTCTGGCAATGTTCCAGAACAGGTCGGGTCCGTGATGTCGAAGTCAGTGAAGACGATTCCTCCCGACATGGACATCATCGGCGCAGCGAGGTTCATGAAGGATCAGGATGTCAAGCGTCTTGTCGTTGCCGAGGACGGCAAGATGGTCGGAATCATCTCTCGGTTCGACATCGTGGCTGCCTTCACACGACCAGACGACTTGATCGAGGACGAGATCAAGGAGGACCTCCTTCGGCGTGTCCTGTTCGTCGATCCCGAAACTGTCGAGGTTGCTGTCTCCAACGGTGTCGTGACACTGGTCGGGTCGATTGGCACGCGCAACGAGGCCCGCCTTGTAGAGGAACTTGCGAGAAGGCTTGATGGCGTCGTCGACGTGGCGAACCGACTGACGTGGCGAATCGATGACACCGATCAGACGGCTCCCGGTGGCAAGAGCAGCTGAACAACGGTATTCGGCTGAACGTGACGGGGTGTCCCTTGCCGACGCCGAGATGATGTTTGTGCACGCCACTGGCTTCTGCAAGGAAACTTGGCTGCCGGTGGTCGCGGCGATCGAAGAGACGCATCCCTCGCCAAACGCTGTGCTCGTGGACCAGAGGGGGCACGGACACAATGCGCCGCACCCAGGCCCATTCGACTGGCATTCCGTCGCCATGGACATCGTCGAGCTTCTCGAGCGCACGAACAAACCGGTCGTCGGCGTCGGGCATTCGTCTGGGGGTGCCGCGCTCGCGCGAGCTGAGATTCTCAGACCAGGTTCTTTCTCGCGCCTTGTCCTGGTCGAGCCGATCATCTTCCCTGGCCCTTACGAACGCAGGGATATTCCTCTGGCAATAGGTGCCGAGCGAAGGAAACGGTCTTTTGCCTCGAGAGAAGCCGCTCGTTCCCGGTTCGCCTCAGGGCCGTTTGTGTCATGGGACCCGCGGGTGCTTGACCTGTACCTCGACCACGGATTTCGACCGACCAGCGACGGCTGGACCCTCCGTTGTCTTCCTGAAGTCGAAGCAGAGGTCTTTCGACAGGGTTCCAATGTGGATACATGGGACCGCCTCGGCGGAATCCGTTGCCCAGTCACGGTCGTCGTCGGACAGAACTCTGACAGTCACCAGCAACCATATGTGAATCTGCTGTTGGAGCAATTCACTGATTCTGGACTGGTCGTCCTCGACGGGCTGAGCCATCTGGCTCCGATGGAAGACCCAGTGCGGATCGCACGCGTGATTGTCGGGGAGTAAGGGATCGGATCGTCGCTCCGATACCATCGAGCCATGCGACTGGTAACCACCTCACAGGTCCAAGCTCTCAGACAGCAACTCTCAAAGGCCAACGGTTTCCGAGTTGCGGAGATCGAAGTTGACATCGACCCGTTCGACTTTGCGAGAACTGGCGCCGCTCTCGTAGACAGGGCTGTCGCGTTTTCGAGCCCTGGTGGTGTACGGCTCGCTGGGCTTGGAACGGCGTGGAGAGCAGCAGCGTCCGGCGAAGCGCGATTCAAGAAGCTGAAGGCTCAGATCGACGACCTCGATGCACATGGCGTCAAGGGATTTGTCGGGTTCTCGTTCCTTCCGACCATGCTGCGAGGTTCCATATGGGATGGTTATGAGCCTGCGGAAATGTTCATTCCCCGCATCGGAATCGAAGGTGTTGAGTCGGGTTCGTTGATCCGTATTGCCGTACCTGAGGGTGATCCGATCGATCCCACTCTTGACCTTCTTGCGTCGATGCGCCGTCCGCAGTGGTCTTCGGTCGTCGACGTTGGCGACCACTCCACCGAATCTCGCCCGCCGGTGTCCGATTGGGTTCAGAGTGTGGCTGATGCGCTCGGGTTCATCGAGCGCGGCGACATCGAGAAGGTCGTTCTTGCCAGATCCGTTGTCGTGCATTCCGACGCGCCTCCAGAGATCCTACGGATGTTCAGACAACTCGTTGTGACCTATCCCCAGTGTTACAACTTTGCTTGGAAGTCGGGCGACGGAGTGTTCATGGGAGCGAGCCCGGAGCTCCTCGCATCCGTTTCAGGACGGAGCTTTCGCTCCAATCCGCTTGCCGGAACCGCCCCGAGAGGGGAAGGATCAGTACAGGACGAGGCCATCGGTGCGGCCCTCCTTGCTTCGGTGAAGGATCGCATCGAGCATGCGTTCGTCGTTGATGCCATGGTCGAGAGGCTCGATCCGCTCACCGGAATGTTGGCGGTGTCCGAAACGCCGACGCTCAAGAAGATGGAAAGCGTGCAACATCTATCGACTGTGATCGAAGGTACATTGGGCGGCGACACCGGTCTTCTCGATCTGGTCGACGCGGTTCACCCGACTCCGGCCGTTGGAGGGGTTCCCACCAAAGCGGCAGTCGATGTCATCGGTCGGCTCGAATCGATCGACAGGGGCTGGTACACCGGGGGCGTCGGCTGGCTCGATGCTGACGGCAACGGTGCGATCGCACTTGGGCTTAGGTGCGGTTTGGTGAGGGGTAGGACAACCAACCTTTTCGCAGGGGCAGGCATCGTTGCCGGCTCAAGACCCGACAGTGAACTTCTTGAAACGAGGCTGAAACTTGAGCCTCTCCTGAAGCTGCTTACCGCTACCTGAACGAGGTCAAGACCGAAGATGCCGCTCGGCGTACTTCGTCGTGCAAAGCAACGTTGCGATCACGCTCGGTCGATACCTCGATGAGGCAGGCCGTGGTCGGGGCTCTCAATCGAACCGTAAGGGTCGCGACGCTGTCGACTACCTCTGACGGCACCTCCATTGCAGCGGCTATGCGCGTCAGAGACAGCCCGTGCGGTGTTCCCCAGTGCTGCTCGTACAGTTGCTTCGATACGACGCCTGAGCGCCCCTGAGGAAGGAACGAGAAGATTCCACCGCCGTCGTTGTTGACGACCACGACGCGAAGTGGGACCCCAAGTTTCATCGCTTCGCTCAGAGCAGTTGCGTCGTGGAGCGCAGCGACATCCCCGATGAGAGCGGTCGTAGGAGTCCCGGACAGCGCACATCCAATCGCGGTGCTGATTGACCCGTCGATCCCGCTGACTCCACGGTTTGCGATGACCCTGATCCCACTTCTCGGCGCCGCAAAGGCGTCGACGTCTCTGATTGGCATTGACGAGCCGACGAACACAACCGAACCTGACTCGACCGACGCGATCACGGTTCTGGCTATGAGCGGTTCGGAAAGTTCTTTGCTGTTGATGACACTGGTCATCGCCTCCTGCGCTGCGGCGTCGACCGCTCTCCAAAGGTCGAGAAAGTTCCTATCAGCCCTGTAATCCGGCACTTGGGACACGAACTCGGCAGCTGAAATGTCGAGAACGGTTTCGGCTGATCCGAGCGGATCGGTCAATCGCGAGCGGTTCACGAGGATCTGAGGTATTCCGCATCCCTCGAGCCATGTCCACACCGACTTCGATGTCGGAATGCCGCCCAGCCTGAGGACGACGTCTGGTGTGATGGCATCGAGCATGCCCTCGGAGGCAAGAATGTCGGCAGAGCCAATGGTCGCCGTCGTGTCGGCACGACACTGCGGATCTGCAAACAGCGGAGCTCCCAACTCTTGTGCGTAGCGGCCGAGATTGGATGTGTACTCCGGCCCAAATGCGGCACCCGCAACCACGAGAACTTTCTTTCCTTCGATCATTGACCGGACGGAGTCGGCATTGGCTGCGACCTCAGGGGAGATGTGGTCATGTGCATCGAATGTGGAACGCCCTCCGCTATCGGCTGGCTCCGATGCTGGCTTCGGGATTGCCGACATGAGGTGTGCCGGTGTCAACGGCTCACCAAACGGGATGTTGACATGGACTGGCCCTGGTATTCCCGATAGTGCGGTCAGCGCGACTGCCTCACCAGTTTGCCTGACGCCGGCGTGTTCGATATCGAGATCGATGAAAGCCTTGACGTGGGAGCCGTACAGATTCGCCTGATCCATCGTTTGTGGGGCTGAGGTTCCGCGGAGAGCAATTGGTCGATCGGCAGTGACGACAATCATGGGGACCGCGGCATGATTCGCCTCAACAACGGCTGGGAAGTAATGGGTCGCAGCCGATCCTGAGGTGCAAACGACAACTGCGGGGCGTCCGGTTGTCTTGGCCCAGCCGAGCGCCATGAATCCTGCAGAACGTTCGTCGCGAACTGAGATATCGGTGATGTCATCGGATGCGGCGATGGCGAGCGTCAGAGGTGTGTTGCGTGATCCAGGGGAGATGAAGGCTCTGGTGACACCGGCATCAAGGAACCCTGCGACAAGGTCGCGGCAACCGATTGAATTTGGGTCTTTCGAACTCGTTTCCACGCTGCGAGCCTACCCGTGCCTCCGGGTGCTCATCGAGCGAGTGGTCTGTCGCAGAAATGGATGTCGTGTCTCCTCGGCCCTCAACGTCCCTGGCGTCGTCCTCCGCCTCGACGCAGTCCAGACTGCGCCTTCGTTGTGCGTCCTTGCCAGATGACGCCGATGCCACGTGGACACCCAGACACCACTTCAGCGACAGACCACTAGAACACGATCCCAAGTGACAGCATCAGCGACGTAAGCAACTGAAGAAGTGCGGTTCCCTTGAGGACAGAGATCAGTTCGGGCCCTTCGGTCGTGCTGTAGACCGTCTGAACAAGCGGTATGCCGAGATGCGCTACCACGAGTGCGATCAGGCATGTGGAGGGCAGCAACCCAACAAGTGATCCAAACGCGATCGTCAGTGCAGCGACCATCAGAGTCGCAGCGAACAACGTCCTTGCGTTGTCACGCCCAATGAGTACCGCCACGGTTCGCTTCCGAGCGTCGCGATCAGTGTCAATGTCTCTGATGTTGTTCGCTTCCAGAATCGCTGCTGCCAGCAGACCCATGACAACTCCTCCGACCCACGCTTCGGAAGGCACTGTCCCGTCAAAGACGAACCGAGTCCCCGCTGTGGCGACGAGACCAAAGAAGATGAACACGAACACTTCTCCGAGCCCGTAGTAGCCGTACGGCACTGGTCCGTTTGTGTAGCCCAAGGCCGCGAGAATTGAGATGATGCCAATGGCAGCAATGATCCACCCTGCGAACCAGATCAGGTAGACACCTCCAACGGCTGCGATGCCGAAAGCGGCCGCGATTCCAAGCTTCATTTCTGACGGCCTGATTAAGCCGGAGGACACCGCTCGAAGCGGTCCGATTCTCGCATGGGTGTCGGCACCTTTCTCAGCGTCTGCAAGATCGTTTGCGTAATTGACGCCCACTTGAATGGCAAGAGCCGAGATGAGGACCACGACGAAAGGTGCTGCTTCGAAGACGCCATCACGCCATGCCGATGCGGTCCCAACCAGAACAGGAGCAATCCCTGCGAGAAGTGTCGGCGGCCGAGCAGCCAAAACCCATCTGCTAGGCATCCGATGCCCTCATCGGCACGGTCGAAGAGTTCACAGCCCAAGAACCGCCAGCCCACAATGTGGCGACGTTAGAAGTGCCATGGGAATTCCGAATAGTCCTGGTCACGCTTTTCGAGGAACGCATCCCTGCCCTCCTGCGCCTCGTCAGTGCCGTACGCGAGTCTTGTCGCCTCACCTGCGAACAGTTGCTGGCCGACCAAACCGTCGTCAGGGAGGTTGAACGCATACTTGATCATGCGCTGTGCAGTCGGGCTCTTTTCAGTAATCCTCTTCGCCCAATCGAGCGCCGTGGCCTCAAGCTTGTCGTGTGGAACCGAGGCGTTTGCCATTCCCATGGCGACAGCGTCATCTGCGCTGTAGCTGTAGCCGAGAAAGAAGATTTCCCTCGCCCTCTTTTGCCCAACTTGTCGAGCAAGGAGAGCAGAGCCGTACCCGCCGTCGAAGCTTGCGACATCAGCGTCTGTCTGTTTGAAGACGGCGTGTTCGGTCGAGGCGAGGGTGAGATCGCATACGACATGGAGGCTGTGACCTCCGCCGACGGCCCATCCAGGGACCACGGCGATCACGACCTTTGGCATGAAACGTATGAGTCGCTGTACCTCAAGAATGTGGAGCCGCCCGAGCCTTGCAGGGTCTACACCATCGGCACCCTCGTACTTGTACCCATCCTTGCCCCTGATCCGCTGATCACCACCAGAGCAGAATGCCCAGCCGCCGTCTTTTGGCGAAGGTCCGTTGCCGGTGATGAGCACACAGCCGATATCGGAAGTCATTCGTGCATGGTCGAGGGCCTGGTAGAGCTCGTCGACGGTCTTCGGGCGGAAAGCGTTCCGAACCTCTGGCCTGTCGAATGCAATACGAACCGCTCCGACATCATTGGCCCTGTGGTAGGTGATGTCTGAGAAGTCGAAGCCTGGGACGATGCTCCACGCATCTGGGTCGAAGATGTCCGAAATCACGTTTCCTCCGGTCGTTGCCGACCGGCGATACTGTAGTGATCATGCGACACCAGACCCCTGTCCGATGGCTCATGAAATGGGCCGAAACCGATCCCGACCGCACCGCTCTTGTTGATCGAAGCGGTCGTATCTCCTACGGAGAGCTCGCCGAGGTGGTAGAGGAACGGGCTGAGGCGCTGTCTCGGGATGTCGCTGTTGGTCATCTGTTCCCCATTCGGGTGACTCTTGATAACTCCACGGTCGTGGAGTTGTTCGCGGCGCAAGTAGCAGGGGGCGTGCCCCTTCCCTATACAACGGTCGTTCCTGACCAGAACGATGTTCCAGGACCGTTCGACGTGATTGCGGTCCCGACATCTGGCTCGACCGGTCTACCAAGAACTGTTCGGCTGACCGATGCGAACATTGATGCTTCTGTTGCCGCGTCTCGAGCGAGGCACGACACAACGGCTGCGGATTGCTGGTTGCTGTGCCTCCCTCTCAACCACGTCGGAGGGCTGTCGGTTCTCTGGCGTAGCTTCGAGGCGGGTGGATCGGTGGCAATCTCCCCGTTTGACGACGATCTTCCGTCGTTCATGGCAACGGCGAATCCGACCGTGGCTTCGATGGTGCCGACAATGGTTCACCGACTCATCGAAAGCAATCCCTCCGCCCTGACAGCATTGAGGTTCGTACTGGTCGGCGGCGCTGCGATGTCTGAGACCCTTGTACGCACAGCAGACAGTCTTGGCGTGCGCATCATTCAAACCTACGGAATGACAGAGACCACGTCGCAAGTTGCCACGGCCCCACGTTCGACTCGGGGCGGGGCGAAGATTCTCGACGGCTTCTTGATTGAGATACTTGACCCCCAAGGCCTCCCTGTTCCGGTCGGTGAAACTGGCCTGATCACCATCGACGGGCCAGCCGTCAGTCCGGGATATCTTGGCGAGGCTGCGCGTGTTGGGGCGTTCAAGACAACGGACCTCGGATACCTGAATGCGGATCGGTCGGTTTCGGTGCTCGGACGGGCCGATGACATCGTGATCACGGGTGGCGAGAACGTTTCCCTTGCCAAGGTCGGTGACGCGATTATTGGCTTCGAAGGGGTATCTGACGCAGTTGCGATCGGGCTTCCCGATGACGAGTGGGGCACCGCCGTCGCGGCGGTCGTTGCGACCGGGCTCTCGGAACACGTGCTGTCGGAGTTGGCTCGCAAAGTGCTCGCCCCCTACGAGCGCCCTCGGCAGTGGGTCGTCGTCGATCGCATTCCGCTGCTCGAAAACGGAAAACACGACCTCGCGACACTGAGGGCACTCGCTGGGATGAATCCAGCGTCGAGTTAGTGTCTCTGGCATGGATCTAGGACTTGGCGGGAAACGCGCCCTGGTTGCAGCGGCATCGCGCGGCCTTGGCGCAGCAATAGCGCAGACACTTTCCGAAGAGGGCTGCATCGTGGAGATCTGTTCGAGGTCCCTTGCCAACGCATCCAGCACCGCTTCATCGATCGCTGCCGCCACCGACGGTACCGTTTCGGCGAGCGAGGTGGATGTCTCGGACGGGGGCGCAATACAGCATTGGGTGGATGATGCTGCGAGTCGTCTCGGAGGGCTTGACATTGTGATCCCCAACGCTGGTGGCCCACCCCAGGCGGTGTTTGATGACACGACGCCGGAGTCGTGGGACGCCGCCTATGCACTCACGCTCAGGTCGGCATTGATGTTCGCTAGTGCATCTCGGCCACACCTGACACGGGGCGGGTCGATGTTGTATCTCACATCGATGTCAGCCAAGGTACCCATCAGCCAGTTGTCTCTGTCTGGGGTGTTTCGTGCAGGCGTCTCCGCGCTGGCTAAGACACTCTCGACGGACTGGGCGCCGTTTGGGATTCGGGTGAATCACTTGATACCTGGCAGGATTGCTACCGATCGCTTGATAAAGCTTGATGAAGATGCTGCGTCTCGTGTTGGAATTTCGTTTCAGGATGCGCGCGCAAAGGGCGAGGCTTCAATACCGCTTGGTCGATACGGGGAACCGCACGAGTTCGCCTCTGCTGCTGCATTTCTGGTATCTCCACGGGCCTCGTACATCACAGGAGCCACGCTCCAGGTCGACGGCGGAGCCATCAGCACCGTCAGCTGACTACTCAGCGAGGCCGATCTTGTTCATGAACGCGGTCGCGTTCGGCTCTCTGCCGAGGAATGCTCTGAGATGATCGATAGCGTCTCTCGAGGCTCCCGTAGCCAGAATCTCCTTGCGGTATCTCGCGCCGACCCCAGGTGACAGAATGCCCTCTTGCTGAAACACAGAGAACATGTCGTCGCCGTACACCATTGACCACAAATAGCCGTAGTAGCCGGCGTCGTAGGCACCCATAAGGTGGCCGAATCCCGCAGCGAAAAACGTGTCCTCGTGGATTGGCAACAGGGTGAACTTGTGAGTCGCCCTGTCTATTGCTTCGAGATCAGGGGTGGGACCCGACGTGTGGAAGTCGAGGTCGAGATTGCCGTAGTAGACCTGGCGGAGCAGCTTGAGACCGACATTGTGGTTCCTGGCGGCAACGAGGGATTCCACGAGCTTCGCTGGGATTGGTTCGTTCGTATCGTGATGCATGGCAAATCGTTTGAGTACGTCGACGTTCCAGATCCAGTTCTCCATGATCTGTGACGGTGCCTCGACGAAGTCCCACTCCGTGTCGAAACCTGCGAGCTTTCCGAGTTCAACCTCTGTGAGGCACTCGTGAAGCACATGTCCGAACTCGTGGAATAGTGTCAGCACCTCATCATGCTTGAGGAGAGAAGATGTGTGCTCGGTCGGTTTTGTGAAGTTGGCAAGAACCCCAGCAAAAGGCTGCCGGTACGATCCATCCGAGAGCCGCCGACCTTTCTGGAGCGACCAGCATGCTGCGTGGGTGTACTTGCCCTTGCGTGGGTGCAGGTCAAGAAAGAACACGGCAATGTGTCTCTCTGATGCTGCGTCGACTATCTGAAATGTTCTGACATCATCGTGCCATGTCCCAATGCCATCAACACGCTCGTAACGAATTCCAAAAACCTCGGCAGTGATATCGAGCATCGCTCTGACGACAGGTTCGAGCGGAAAATAGGTGGCAACCACATTCTGATCCACCCCAAAGTCCGAACGAGCCTGCTGCGTGTCGTAGTACATCCAGTCCCACGCCGAAAGCTGTTCACCTGGGTGATCATGTTCCAGCAGTTGCTGGAGAGCCGCCTTCTCCGTCTCTGCCCGAACCGTAAGACCTGGGACAATCGAGTCGTAGAAGCGGCGGACGCTCGCCGTATCTGCCATCTTGAGTTCCATCTGGTGATCAGCCCAGGTGTCGTAGCCCAGGAGCTCAGCAATTCTGGCCCGCGCAGCGATGGCCTCTTTGAGGATGGGTTTGTTCAAACCAGCTGCCTGGTTGTAGTACTTGTGCTGAAGTCGCTTCCGATTCTCTCGATTTGTTGCCTGCTGCATGAACGGTATGTAGTCCGGATAGTCGAGAGTGATCCGTACTGTGTCCGGCTCAACCCCAGCTTCGAGACCTGCGACGTATGCGTCCGGCAGGCCGGCCATGTCGGTTCTTGCGACCTCGATGTGGTCAACGAATTCGGCAATGTTGCGAGAGAAGGCAACCTCGAGTTCGATAAGCCTTGCACGGAGTTTTTGAAGCTCTTGCTGGTCGGGTTGGTCAAGCTGGTGACCAGCACGCCTCAGGTCTCTCTTCCAAAACTTGACCGAGCGTGCTTCGAGGCCGCTGAGTTTGCTGGTGTCGACGGACGAAACGGCAGTGTGGACTTCCGGTCTGAAGACGAGATCCGCCGACCACTTTTCAAGCAGCTCTTTGGTCTCGTTGCCTGCATCCCGAACGGCCTCATCGACATGGCAGTTCGCAAGGAACGGACCGTATCCACCCGCATCAGCGATAACGATAAGGGCATCGTCAAGCGGTGCGACTCTCGCAGCGTACGTGGGTTCAGGAGAAGCGCACGCCTTGGAGATGAGCTGCTCTGCCTTGTTGATCGCTGAACTGGCCGCTGCGGCGACAGAGTCCACCGTTGCGCCAGATAGGTCGTAGTTCATGATTCGTATCCCATGCGCGAAGAGTAGGGGATCAGGCCGAAGGGCCGAAGACTACGCTGACAGGTAGGTTGCCAGCGCCCACGTCCGGACCCGTAGTGAAGGTGATCGGGGTAATGGCAGATGTCATGAGCACGACGTCGAGGGGGAGGCCAACCCACCCTCCAACGATTGGGAGTCCCGACACATTCGAAGTCGAAAGGTAGCCTTCACCCTTCGTAGCGTCTCGGAGGTCAGTGGTCGAAACAAGATTGCGCATTCCGTGGGTCCACAAAGTCGCTCCAACATTGCCGATCACGACAACGGGATTCGTTGCTGATTGCGTGACTGCCTTGATCGTGTCGAGCCTGGCTTGCAATCTGTCCGCTTTCTCTCCGCTCGAAGCTGGCGGACCCCACGCAGTGATGATGTCGTAGGCGCCGTCGGCGTCGCCGGCCGTGATACGAAGTACGGTGTCGGACCCCTGACCTGTCGGCGTAATCGCGATGTCCCACTCTTGTTTCGCTAGAACAACCTGGCCAGCTGTGTTTTCGATCTCAGGAGCGACGAGGGCTATCCAATCTGTGTCCGATGTGACAGCTAGGTCGATGATTTCGGAGGTGCCGCCTGCGACAAGTACGATGTCTGCTTCCGAATCCCTGAGCCACAGCATGGCCGCGTCCTTGTTATCGAAACCCCCATGTGCGTCGAGGTGGACGATATGGATGCTGTTCTCTCCCGTTGATTGAGGCTGGGAACCGATCCATAGCGGAGCAATGAGTGACGCGTTGAGCGCGAGTGCTGCAATAAACACCGTGAGCAACCACCCCTTAGCGGTGAGGGCGTAGACAATCGAGGCAAGAAGCAGAATCCACAGGAAATACCAGCGAAGGTTCGCGAGGTAGTCAAACGGCCACCATGTCCCTCCGAAAAACGCGGCGATGGTCGAAATGGCTGCCAGGCCCCCGACGACCATGGACGAGACAACGAGAAATAGGCGGAAGCCTGCAACCGTTCCGGTGTCTGTCCATGCAATCACGAGCTGAAAGCGTATATGAAACCGTCGCGAGAACCCACGAATATCTGTCCGTTCCACACCGCGGGGGTTGCTTCGATGCATCCGCCAGTGGTTAGCGTGGCATCCCACATCTCTATAGGGGCGAGCGGATCGGTCAGGTCGTACGCCCTGAGGGTGCGATCCTCGCTCAAACAGTTCGTCACGATGAGGAGGGTGTTGTCAACAATCAGAGGCGACGACCATGCGTTGACACCGACATAGTCGGTCCAAACAACGATGCCGGTATCGGTATCGACCGCCAGCAAATCGCCATTGTCGGCAGCGACAAAAATCAGGCCTTGGTCGTGCAGCGCCGGTGTTGACCATGCCCCCGTGTCCTGCCCCCTTGCCGCTGGAATATCGAGGCTCCACACGATTGGATCGAGATTTGTGAGACCTTCTCCCGAAATTGAAGTGTCGAGTTTCACCAGCTGCCCAACGTCTCTCACCCGTCTCGCCGCTGTGTTGTTCGTCTTTTCGTGATCGGCGTGGGCCACAACGTAGATGAACCCCTCCTTGTCAATCACGATCGTGGAGTCGATGTCGTCGCCCATCCAAAAGTCAAAGAACACATCAGCGTTCCCGTTTTCGATGTCTGAGAGATCTACGCCAACGACCCGACCTCCGCTGGTGGCGAAGTAGGCCTTCTGACCGAATATGGCGGTGGAGTTCTCCACCGAGTGCTGGCGTCCGAGCAGGTCGAAGAGTTCGTCCGTCCATGCTGGCATCTGGAAGACGACTTCCGGTGCGACGGTTACGAGCCCGTCCGCGTCATATCCGCGGTTGAGCTTGATGGCAAACCACCACGAGTTCTCGCCACCGACGTACAGCATGTCGTCGACAACAACCGGATTTGAATCCCAATCGTCGTTCCACATGCCGTCGACCGACTTGGCGTGCAACGACCACACCTCGTGCACTTCATCGCCATCAAGGGCGAGGATCCTGAAACGCGGGTCTCTGGAACCCGCGTACAACAGCGGATATCCGTCTGGATCCAGCGTTGGGGTTCCCTTGATGATGTCGCCCATGTCGTAGTCTGGCCGGATTCGCTGGCCCGTGGCGGCGTCAACGAAGTGAAACTTCTTGTCATACGCTCCGAAGATAAGTTCGGTCAGGCCGTCCTCCCGTTCGTGGACGAGAGGTTGACCGGTCCACCCCGTTCCAGACCACCGCTTCTCCTCATTTCCGACAGGTGAAAGCCCTGTCATAGGGGCGTCAGGAAAGCGCCACTGCTGTGTAGGTGGGGTATCGCTTATCGGTCCTGAGCCGTAGAACGTCCTCGTGGGGTTTCCTCGGAACATTGTGAGTCCGACGACCGATCCCCACGGTTCGAAAACAGTTTCGGGCGTGACGATTCCAGATGGTCGTTCAGGCATCGTGGTCGTGGTTGTTGGCGCAGACAGCGAACCCTCTGTGGTGCCAGGGGTCCCTCCCGGAAGTGTCGCCGAAACGGGCGGCAGAGTCGTGACCGATCCCTCCGGCGTGGCGGAGATGATGTCGGCACCCGCGACGCATGCGGACACGAGAAGTGACACTGAGACGAGGAGAAAGGAGGCTTTGCGCATCCATGCGAGTGTAGAGATCGAGTCCTCGTAGTCCATTCACCTGCGATTGGTTGCCGCTGTACACTCGACGGGAATGAACGAGGTCATTGGATTCGCGAAGCTTTGGTACGACGACGGCAAAATGCTGCTCAGCCGTGGGGACCCATTGCTCATGGGTGCTGCGATAGCGTTCAATTCCTTGTTTGCTCTCGTGCCACTCGCTCTCGCGTTCGTCTCCGTGATAACCCTCCTCGATCGATCCGACGTGTTTCTCAGCGAGATCGTCGAGTGGCTGGATGCGGCCCTTCCGCCGGAGCTTGCTTCCTTTGTAATCGGGATCTTGGAGGAGTCGGAGAAACTTGTTTCGAGCGACCGTGTGACGATCTTTGTCATATCGATCCTTGTTGCGTTGTGGTCTGGATCCCGAGCCGTCTACGCCATCCAGAAGTCCTTGAGGCTCGTTCAGGGGACTGTGGACGAGCGCGGATACATCCGAACGAGACTCACTGGAATCGCCGTAACCATCGGCGCAGGTGTGGCAGTGTTCCTTGCGTATGCAGCGATACTCATTGGAGAGAGTACGTGGCAGCAGCTCACCGATTGGCTCGGCATGCCGGGTGTAGGGATCACTCGGTTCGCTGCATTGGCTGTCGGCATCGGGTGGATGTTCGGTCTTCTCTATGTGATCTACCGATGGGGCCCTCCTGGACCTGTTCCACTTCCGAGTGTCACGGCAGGGATCGTGAGTGCGGTGCTCTCGATTGGGACTGCGCTGGCCTCTGTGCTCTTGCCCTCAATCGATAGTGCTGCAGTCGCTGTCTTCGGATCGATTGGCGTGATATTGCTGTGGTTGTACTTCATCGGCGTAGTCGTTGTGGCGGTTCCGGTTGCGGTGATGAGTTTTCTGTCAAGCATCAACCGACTGTGACCCCGTTAACCTCATAGCGTGGAAACCGACCGACCGAGCCTGCGAGACCTCAGAGCCGGTCTGAGCCTCCTGTGGCAGCTCGTGCGTCGGTACAGGGGCGTTGCAGCACTCTCGATTGTCGGCGCAATCATTTGGATGGCAACCGTTGTCGCGATCCCGACCATCGTTGGGATGGTGGTCGACGTCGCGGCAAACGGCGACGAGCGATCCGAACTGGTCCCACTCTTCTTCTGGCTGCTTGCCGCAGGTGGGGTACAGGCGGTCGGCATCTCGGTTCGTCAGTATTTCGGGTTCAAGCTGTCGTATCGGGCCGAGGCTGATGTCCGCAATCGGATCTTCACGCACGTCCAGCGCCTCGCCTTCAGCTTTCATGATGTGACGTCAACCGGAGAACTGATGGCGCGGGCGTCGTCCGATCTCTCGCAGCTCCGAATGATTCTCGCAATGCTTCCAATCACCATTGCGAACATCGCGATGTTCCTGGTGGTCACGCTTGCGCTCGTGATCATCGATCCTGTGCTTGGATCTGTCGCTGCCCTCATGATCCCTGCCATGTTTTTCACTTCGACCCGGTTCGCAAACAGGGTCGTTGGGTACTCATTCGATATCCAGCAGCGTTTGTCTGAACTCTCACATGTCGTGGAGGAATCGGTGACTGGCATCGAGGTGGTCAAGAGCTACGGGCAGGAGCCACAGCAGCAGAACAAGCTTGAACTGAAGGCGATGTCGATCTACCGCTCCGCGATGGGTCTTGCCAAAGAGAGGGCGATCCACCGCCCGCTCTTTGAGATTATCCCAGCGCTCGGCACGGTTGCTGTACTTGCCGTTGGCGGGATCAGAGTTGTGGACGGTTCGATCACAATCGGTGAGTTCGTCGCCTTCACGCAGTACATCGCGGTGCTGGTTCTTCCGCTCATGATCACTGGTTGGTTCTTTGCCAACCTCCCACGAGCAGCTGCCTCCGCCACACGGATCGACGATCTCCTCTCAACCGCACCGGAAATTGCAGAACCCGACAAGCCTGTTCGACTCCGAGCTGGGCGTGGCGAGATCCGATTCGAAGATGTGTCGTTCGCGTATCCGGACGGAACAGCTGTACTCGACGGCGTGAACCTCGTGGTGCCAGGAGGGACGTCGGTTGGGGTCGTTGGTGCCACCGGGGCAGGCAAGACGACCATAGGTCACTTGATTCCGCGCTTCTATGACACCACGACGGGCCGTGTGACCATTGATGGTGTTGACGTACGGGACGTGAGCCTCGACGAACTCCGCAGCGAGGTTTCAGTGGTGTTTCAAGAGACCTTTCTGTTCTCAGCTTCGATTGCAGACAACATCAGACTTGGTGATGGCATGGCGACCGATGAACAGGTGAGGGCCGCCGCACGGCTTGCGAAGGCGCACGATTTCATCTGCGAAACTCCCGACGGCTACGACACTGTGGTAGGTGAGCGTGGCACGACCCTCTCGGGTGGGCAGCGGCAGCGGGTGAGTCTTGCCAGAGGGGTGGTCCGCGATCCGAGGGTGCTGATTCTCGATGATGCAACATCTTCGGTCGACGCCATTGTCGAGTCAGAAATCCAAGCAGCGCTCCAGCAGGTGATGGCTGGGCGAACGACCGTCATTATTGCCCACCGGACCTCGACCCTTGCCCTCGTCGACAATGTCGCTTTCGTCGAAGACGGCAAAGTCGTCGCGTTTGGCCCTCACAATGAACTGCTGAAGACCACCCCTAGGTATGTCGAGGTCTTAGATGCTGGCAGGTTGGAGGTCGGCACGTGAAGTACATGTCGTCTGCTGGTGATTACAAAGTCGATCGGCCAGGTTCGCTCATCGTGCGGGCCGCTCGAATCGCACCGGAACTCAAGTGGCCGTTCGTTGGCACAATCGGGATCGCGATTCTCGCCACACTTGTAAGGCTGCTTGGCCCACTCATCGTCAAAGGCGGTATTGATAACGGGATCAGCAAGGGGGATAAGGGTGCGATCTATGTCGCTTCGGGTCTGTTTGTCGCCGCATTGGTCGTTCAATATGTAACGACCGCGATGTCCCAGTGGTCGGTCGCTCACGTCGGTGAGCGATATCTCGTCAAATTGCGAAGCGTTGTTTTCGGTCGCCTCCTGAGACTCGACATGGGGTTTTTCACGAGGTCCAAGAGCGGCGTTCTCGTGTCGAGAATGACTTCGGACATCGAGTCTCTCCAAGAATTTGCCTCCGACGGCGCTGTCTTGGCTTTGAGCAACTTTCTCACGGTCATTGGAGTCGCGATTGCCCTTGGATTCGTGGACTGGCACATGGCGCTTGCGGTTTTCGTTGTTATTGCCGTTCTTATGTTCGTGTCTGCGATTTTTCAAAGGCAAGCTCGCCGTGCCTATGACCTGGTGAGGGAACGGATCGGATCGGTCCTCGCTGCGCTCCAAGAGGGAATTTCCGGCGTGCGGGTGGTTCAAGCCTTCACACAGGAGGAACCCCAGGCGTCGACTTTCGGCAGGGTGAACGAGAGCCACTTTGAGGCAAACATGGCTTCAGCACGAGCCATCTCGTGGTACTTCCCCGTTGTTTCATTTCTGCGAATCGGTGCCATCGCTGCCGCACTCGGAATTGGTGTCATCAGGGTGATGGATGGATCGATGTCGATGGGAACACTTGTGGCATTCTTGCTGTACCTCGATTGGTTCTTCCAGCCGATCATCAACCTCTCCAACGTCTACAACCTTCTTCAATCGGCCCTTGCGGCGTTGGCGAAGCTCTACGAATTGGTGGACAAACCGACCGTGATTCAGGACAGGGATGGTGCATACGATCTTGCGACTCCAGTCGTTGGTTCACTCGAGGTCCAAGGCATGTCCTTTGAATACCTTTCCGGAGTCCCGACTCTCACCGACGTATCAATATCAGTCGCGCCTGGGCAACGAGTAGCAATCGTCGGAGAAACCGGGTCAGGGAAGTCAACGATCGCGAAGCTGATCATGAGGTTCTACGACCCCACGGAGGGTTCAATTCGGATTGATGGCCACGATCTCACGGATCTGACTGGACAATCAAGAATCGAATCGGTGGCCCTCATTCCACAGGATGGGTTCCTGTTCTCAGGCACACTCCGCGACAATCTCGTGTACGCCGATCCTGGTGCGTCCGACGACCAAGTGTGGCGAGTCCTTGAGACCATGGGAATCGACAGTTGGATTCGGTCCTTGCCCGAAGGTCTTGACACGCAGGTGCGGGAACGAGGATCTCGTTTCTCGTCAGGAGAGCGTCAACTTGTGGCTCTCGCTCGAGCCTTTCTTGCCGATCCCGCAGTGATCGTCCTTGATGAGGCGACATCAAATTTGGACCCCGAGACCGAGGTCAACGTCGAGACGGCGCTCAAGATTCTTCTTGAAGGGCGAACGTCCGTTGTCATCGCTCACCGGCTCCGGTCCGCAGAACGCGCTGACCGAGTGTTCATGATTGCTGACGGTCAGGTGATCGCAGAGGGCACCCACAAGGAGCTTGCTGAATCCTCCCCTCCGTACCGTGAACTGGTCGATGCGTGGAAGGTGGGGCTCGCCTAGTCCGTCAATGGCAGTTCTCTCGGAGCAGGAATGGGTCTACTGTCCCCCTCATGTCAGATTCACCATCCTCGCGGACCAAAGTAAAGCGCCTTCCTGAGCGGGGGGCATACGACACCGAGCTGATCCATTCGATACTTGATGAATCCCTGATCTGTCACGTCGGCTTCAACACCGATAGTGGCCCCGTTGTCATCCCCACGATCCATGCTCGGGTCGGAAACACCCTGTATCTGCACGGTTCTCCCGCTTCGCGAATGCTTCGTTCAACCCCCGGTCAAGAGATTTGTGTGACAGTGACGATCGTCGACGGCATCGTCGCTGCGCGCTCGGCCTTCCATCACTCGATGAACTACCGCTCGGTTGTTGTGTTTGGTGTTCCAAGAGTCGTTGATGACGTGGAGGAGCGTGCGATTGGCTTCGAGGCCGTCACCGAACATGTCATTCCTGGGCGATGGGATGAAGCTCGACGTCCAAACGACAAAGAGGACAGAGGTACCAAGCTCCTTGCTCTCGAGCTTGACGAGGCTTCAGCAAAGACGCGATCCGGTCCGCCAGGAGATGATGACGATGACATGGAACTCGATATCTGGGCCGGTGTCATCCCCATTGCGGTCACAGCAGGAGATCCGATCCCTGCTCCAGATCTGAAGGCCGGAGTGGAGATGGGACCGTCGATCAGGGGCTACTCCAAGGAGTAGCCGTCTGCCGTCTACCGTTAACCGTTTGCGGTTCGCGAGATGCTCGGGTGCCTTGTTAGATCGGTCCTCCCTTGAGGGAGGACGGGCGAGCTTGTGAGCCAGGAGGGTGGTGCGCACAGGCAAGTCTGTGCCGTCGGGGCGTGTCCTCCCCCTG
>JAQCAA010000012.1 GCA_027728645.1 Actinomycetota bacterium
GCGGTTGCTGTGCCCCAACCTGATCCTGGTAGACGGCAGCTTCGGTGCCTATTCGGCGTACTCGAAGGCCGTTTTCACGATCTTCGAGTCATACACCCCGATCGTGGAACGCCTCTCAATAGATGAGGCATTCATGGATGTCACTGGATCGGTGCATCTCTTCGGCTCGCCAGCCGACATTGCCCGCTCAATTCGTGCCGACGTCAAGTCCGAAACGGGTCTTGCGGTGTCGGTCGGTGCCACACCTCGCAAGTTTCTTTCCAAGATTGCGAGTCAGGTGGCAAAGCCCGACGGGCTCATTGTGGTGAACCCTGGCGAGGAGCTCGAGTTTCTTCACCCCCTTCCCGTCAGCTACCTGTGGGGTGTCGGTCGGGTCACAAAACGCAAGCTCCACGAGCTCGGGATTCGCACCATTGGGGATATTGCCGCAACGCCAAAGGACTCGATCGTTGCCATGCTCGGTCCAGCGCACGCAGCTCACCTGTATGCGTTGTCCCACAATCGCGACCCGAGGCCAGTTGAGACCACAAGGAAGGCGAAGTCGCTCAGCGCGCAAGCAGCCATGCGCTCACAGATCCGGACCCTCGATGAACTGACGCCGACGCTCAATCGCCTGACAGACAGGGTGGCAGGCAGGTTGCGCGCCAAAGACCAAACGACCCGCACCGTGACGATCAAGGTGCGGTTTGGCGACCTTTCAGCCATCACGCGGTCGACGACAATGACCGCACCCACGGCTTCGACAGGCACAATCGTGGAGATCGCGACCCACATGCTTGTGGGAGTGCTCGATGAGTTCCCCAAGCATGAAACCAGTTTGTTGAGTATCGCCTTGTCCGGAATCAGCGGCGGAGGAACCACCCAGCTTGCTTTCGGAGTCGACGACGATGTGTCGGGGGGATCGCCGAGGGAGCTCGAATTCGAGGCGCTTGACCACTCTGTCGACGAACTTCGGAAGCGCTATGGAGACGGTGTTGTTACTCACGGATCAGACCTGCTGTCCGGAAGAACCGACTACACCGACGGCCTGTCCGAGATTATGACGAACGACTGACCGTCCTTTCCATTCAGACCGCGAGATCTCTCGAATCGAACCGCCAAATCGCGAGGACCGAGAACAGCAGGACCCCTGCCCCGAGAAGCAGGTAGCCGACCGATAAGCCGTGGGCGAGCGGAGGCACGTCTCCCAGGTACCAATAGAACGGTGAGAGCTTTCGGAATGGTGAAAGACCATCAACGAGCGAGCCCACTCCGTTCAACAGGTATCCCGCCAGCGCCACACCAGTCGTGACGCCAACTGCTGATCCGCTCGAAGGGAACAAGCTCCAGAGGCCAAGAGCAAGACCTCCGAAGAACAGACCAAGAAGTGCCAGCCCTACATTCGCGGTGAGGATGTTGACGACCTCAATGTCGGTCGACCAGATGATGTTCGAGACCAGACCAACGAGCGAGAGTACGCCGGCGATGACTGCGGTGAGTAGAGCAATCGCCACAGCCTTCCCGACCAGAGCGGTTCTGCGCGAGAGCGGGTTTGATAGCACGAGATCGAGCACACCCCTCCGCTCCTCCTTCACGATCAGCGAAGAGACAGCCCCAATGGCGAACACAATTACCACTACTGGTCCGATCGACTGGTAGGTCCTCGACGACACGAACCCCGCTGCGGATGCGAGGTATTCGGGATCCGATATCCCCGTCAGCGCGAGCAGCTCTCGCGGAACCGCATCGACGAGTCCAGCCAGAGCGTCAGGGTCCGACGACAGCGCAGGCCAAGCTGCAAAGGTTGCGAGGAGAAGAGCAGCGAGTCCACCCGCCCACCCGAACACCGATCGCCGTCGATCCCAGAGCGACTTCTCTGCAATGGATCGCAAAAGCCAGACCGCCCGCGGTGACGTCACCGCCCGCTTCTTTTCTGTGGATCGCCACCGACTCCGTATCTGCGGAACCAAGTTGGTCTCGGTCGATAGGTCACGGCGGTTGAAGAGAAACGCCGCGATGCCAACAAGAGCCGCGGTTGTGAGACCAAGCCAGACAAGCCCAGAGGTGCCACCGTTGAGGAGTGGATTGCCGCCGAGGTACCACGAGAAGGGGCTGAACCTCGATGGGATCTCAAGCCAGCCAAAGATTGCAGAGAAGGCATTCACAAACCACCCGAGGACCGAAAGTAGGAGTGTCAAGCCGAGAGCCGTTGAGGTTGTGCCGGTGTACGCGCCAATGACCAGCGCCGTAGCTGCAAAGACCATGCCAAGTCCGAGCAGCCCGATGTTGGCCGCTGCTATTCCTTCGATGCTCAACTTGAGTTCAAAGATCGGATTGGTTGCTATCAGGGTCACGGCAATCGCGAGGGCGACCGCAGTGAGAGATACCAACACCATGGCAGTTTTCTGGAGGAGAACATTGGTGCGGTTGATCGGCATGGAAAGCTGCATGTCCATCGTTCCCGATTGTTCCTCCGCCGCAGTAGCAGACGCAGCGGCGGTAATGCCGAGTCCAATAATCAGGATCGGACTCATGAGCGAATAGAGCTGTACTTGGAGGTACCCCGCACCTGTGAGGAAAGTTGCTGGGTCGACCCCGAACAGGGACAGCATGTCCTCTGGTATCTGATCGATAAAGTCCAACATCTCGGCCGAGTTGGCGATTGTTGAGTACACGGCGACCACAAACTGTGTCAAGACAACGGCACCCGCAGTCCAGCCGGCAATCGAAAGTCTGCGGTCCTTGAGCGCCTTGGTGAATACGCTACCGAGCATCCACGTCGCCCGAGTAGTAGGACAAGAAGACCTCTTCGAGTTCGCCAGACCCCGTCGAGATGGATACAACCTCGTAGCGCGCTGCGGTCTTGATGACGGGATCGATCGACCCAGTGACGGTGACGACCAACATCGATTCTGCATCTCGTGCAGCGACGCTCACGACCCCCTCGCATGCAAGGAACGGTTCAGGCGAAACCGGCGAGGCGAATCGCAGAGAGACAACCGAATGTGCTGCTGACTTGAAGGCATCCAGCGTGTCCACCGCGACCAGCCTGCCGTCACGGACAATGCCAACCCGATCGGCCACCCTGTCGATTTCCGAAAGTATGTGGGAAGAGAGGAAGATCGTCCTCCCCTGTGCCTTGGTCTCTTCAACCAGATACTGAAACTGGAGTTGCATCAGCGGATCCAGTCCTCCGGTTGGCTCGTCGAGGATCAAGAGTTCCGGCTCATGCATGAAGGCGTTTACGAGCCCGACCTTCTGGCGGTTCCCTGTCGAGTAGTCCTTGATCTTGCGATCGAGGTCGAGGTCGAAGCGGTCTGCAAGCGTCTTCACCATCGCGGTGGTGTTTTGTTTGCGAAGGTTTGCAAAGTAGATGAACAACTCGCGAGCTGTCATTTGGTCGTACAACGCGAGATCCCCTGGGAGATAGCCCGTGCGCCGCTTGATGGCGAGAGAACCTGACGCAATGTCGAGGCCCAAGACGGTTCCAGACCCTCGCGTCGGGTGCAGGAAGTTGAGTAGCGTTCGGATGGTCGTCGACTTGCCTGCGCCGTTCGGACCGAGAAAGCCAAAGACTTCGCCCTGTTCGACGGCGAGGTCAAGGTCGATGATGCCGAGTGATTCTCCGTAATACTTTGTCAGTGCGTGTGTCTCGATGACCGTTGTCATTGCCTCTCCCGTTGCTGAGAGCCAAGGCTAGGTCGCCTTGGTCGTGGTGCGGATTGGTGGCGCAATAGAATCCCTCCATGGCTTCTGACTCCAAACGGCTCATCCTTCTTGCGTTGGCAGCAAACACTGCCATCGCTGTGACGAAGTTCATCGCAGCCGCGATCTCTGGGAGTGCCGCGATGCTCGCTGAAGCAGTCCATTCGGTCGCTGACTCTGGAAACCAGCTGTTCCTGCTCCGAGGACACGCTGTTTCACGGTACGGGCCGTCGGTGACGCACCCATACGGTCGAGGCATGGCGATCTACTTCTGGTCGTTCATGGTGGCCATCATGCTTTTCGTTGGTGGTGCCGCATGGTCGATCTACAACGGGTGGAAGCGAATATTCGGACCAGAAGAACACCACGGCGACGGTTTGGTGTTCTCGCTGATCGTGTTGGGTATTGCTGCGATGTTCGAGATCTTCGTGGCGTTCAGACCGGCGGTAAAGGAGTTGAACAAGCGACGAGGCTCGCGCGGTGTCTGGCGCAGCATTCGAGATTCGAAGGACCCTGCGCTGATCATCGTCGTGTTCGAGGATGCATCGGCGGTAGCAGGACTCGGAATAGCTGCCACGGGTTTGATTCTCGCTGAACTTACATCCAACACCTTCTGGGATGGGTTGGCGTCGGTTTTGATTGGAGTCTTGCTCGGCAATGTTGCATTCGTGATTGCCAGAGAGATGAAAGCATTGCTTGAAGGAGAATCAGCGTCGAGAGAGGACCGCACGGCGATCAGGGTCGCGATTCTGTCCGTAGGCGAGGTCAATCATGTCGATCGCATTCTCACTCTGCAGCTAGGACCAAACGAGATCCTTGTCAATGCCGATGTGGCATTCGACGACAACGTCGATGAAGTTGCGGCAATCGAGTCAATCGAAGCATCCATTGTTGAGGCCGTGCCGTCGGCTACCCGGATCTTTATCGAGCCGAGACGACGATGATCGGCTTTGCATCAGCCCCAGCGTCGTCTGCGAACCTAGGACCAGGTTTCGATGTTCTTGCTCTTGCGTTGTCTCTCCGGTGCTCAGCTACGGCCGAACCATCCCAGTCCATGACTCTCACGGAGGGGGCGAGTACATCGCGTCTGGAGGATCGCGACATCATCTCGAGAGCCGTGATGGCCGCGGTTGACCAGCCGATGCACATCACGCTCGACAATGAGATCCCAAGATCCAGGGGCCTCGGATCGTCGGCCGCCGTAGCGGCTGCCGTTGCAGGTGCGGCACTCAAGGCGGTTGGACCGTCCAACGACCGCACCAGAGTATTCGAAATTGTCACCGAGATCGAGGGACATGCCGACAACGCCGCTGCAACTGTCTTCGGCGGATTGGTCGCTGCTACTCCTGCTGGTATTCAGCGTCTCGATATTCATGAGTCCCTTCATCCGGTCGTTGGTATCCCTTCCGTACACCTCAAGACTTCGCACGCACGAGCACTTCTTTCCGCCGACGTCCCCCGTGATGTCGCTGCTCGTTCACTGGCGCGGCTTGCGTTTCTCATCGAAGGTCTCGCAAGGGGCAACAAGGCCACCCTCGCTCAAGCCGCCGGCGATGAGTTTCACGAATCTGCGCGAGCCCACCTGTCGCCGGTCACGGGTGATCTCATCGCTGCTGCCGTCTCTGCCGGAGCACTTCACGCCTGTTGGTCTGGCGCGGGACCAGCGGCGCTTGCCTTTGCCACCAGTGAGACGAAGGGCAGGGTTATCGGCGCGATGGCGGGAGTTCTCGGAACCGATGGTGAGGTCATTGCCCTTCCCATCGACACCGACGGTCTGATCTAGCGCTTCGCTTGGCGTTTTGGCGTTGCTAGCGGGAATATATTCCCGCTAGCAACGCCAAAACGGGTTAGATCGGGAGCTTGGAGGGGTCGAAGGCGTCTATGGCTGCCGCGATTTGGGCTGCCGTCGAGCGGTACGTCGTGATTGGCTCGTTGTAGGGATCGTCGACCCCTGCGGGGTCGAGGAGAACGATGTGTGTGTTGGCAAGGCCGGGGAAGGCATCCCGTGCTTTGCTCACATGGTGTTCTTCCATGCACAGCACAAGATCTGGCTGGTCGACTCGATCTATCGAGCGCGCACGATGTGGCGTCAAGTCAACGCCGAGCTCGGCTCCTGTGGTGATCATCGTCTGGGTTGCTCGCTGTCCAGGTATCGCTGAGGTTCCAGCACTCGACACGATGACGTCGATGTCAGCCCAGGCCCTTCGTGCGACGTACTCGGCAAGGGGAGACCGGCAGATATTTCCCGAGCACACGAACAGGACGTGTGCTGCCACGGCTACCGGCCCGCTTGGTATTTCGATGCTGACTCCACGAAGGAGCGAAAGAGTGCATGCGACGGCTCGTGATCGCGAATACCGAGCAATTCGGGATGCCACTGGACCGCAAGAAGGTCCCAATCCTCGTCAAGGTGCTCGATCGCCTCGATGGTTCCGTCTGGTGCGGTTCCAACAATCTTGAGTCCCTCGGCTAGGCGCCCTACGGCCTGGTGATGCGCCGAATTGATGCCATGTTCTCCTGGACCCAGGATTGCTGCGAGTTTGCTTCCTGCGTCTATGCGAACAATGGATTCGGTGCGGAATGCTTCGGGTCCGTCAGCATCGTGCCCTTGAATCCCAGCCTGAGAAGGCAGGTCTTGAATGAGACTTCCCCCGAAGGCCACGTTCACGACCTGCATCCCTCTACAAATCGCAAAGGTTGGAATCCGCCGAGCGTGCGCTCTCCGGATGAGTTCAAGTTCAAAGTCATCTCTTGCCGGTTCAGTCTCGCGAACGGTCGGGTGGCGGTCCTCGCCGAACAGCTCTGGTTCGATGTCCCCACCGCCGGTCAATACCACGCCGTCGACGCGGTCCAAGATGTTGTCAATGTGGACCGTATCGGTTGGTACGAGCAAAACGGGGATCGCACCTTCGGCCACGAGACCGTCCGTGTACGACCGGAACGCGGTGTACGCGGGGAGCTCGGTCCCGACCGATCTGATGGCCTTTTCGCGACTGGTTATTCCAATGATCGGCTGCATCGGAACATGGTAGGGGGTGTGATGTCAACAACCATGGCTGTCAGAAACGGAAACCACCTATCCTGTGGGCAACGCGTGCGGCCCCGGAAGACGGATGTTCCGCACGAACATCCGAATTCTCAAGTGAGGGGTGTGCCCGTATGGGTTCGCTAATCAAAAAGCGTCGCAAAAAGATGAGCAAGCACAAGTATCGCAAGCGTCTCAAGGCCAACAGGCACAAGCGCAAGCGCTAGATCGACGGAAGAGGCACCCGATTGGGTGCCTCTTCTCATAGGGTCCGCGGTGGGTCGCGGAACCCAACTCGAGGGGTCGCACTTAGACTCGGATAATGCTCGGTGATCAATCGCATCTGTTCGACGTTCCGCACGACATTTCCTACCTCAATTCGGCGTACTTCGGACCGCGCCTCCACTCGGTGAACGAAGCCGGTACGGCGGCTCTGGACCTGACGGCCCGCCCATGGGATGTGGGCTCGGATCTGTTCTTTGAACCCATCGAACGACTGAGAGTCTCGGTTGCGGCGGCCCTGAATGGGGATGCCGAGGGGGTTGCTCTGATCCCAGGCATTTCGTATGGCGCTGGGACTGCGGCCAAGAACCTCTCCGTCGGTCTAGGTCGGACGGTTGTGACCCTCGACGAGCAGTTTCCGTCGAATCTCTACCCCTGGAGAACGAAGGTCGCTTCCGAGGGTGGCGCGGTCGTGACGGTTCATCGTTCGCCCGATGGCTGGACTTCAGCGGTACTTGATGCGATTGATGATCGAACGGCGGTCGTCAGCGTTCCAAACTGCCACTGGACGGACGGCACCATTGTTGACCTCGCCGCCGTCGGTGAGGCCGCCCGCGCTGTTGGGGCTGCGTTGTGCATTGACGCATCCCAGTCGTTCACCGCGATGCCTCTCGATGTAGAGACTGTGAGGCCGGACTTTGTCTACTCGGTCGGATACAAATGGCAGCTCGGCTTCTACGGACTTGCCTACATGTGGGTCGCTGAACAGCATCGTTCAGGTGCACCGCTCGAGGAAGGCTGGATTGGCCGCAAGGGCTCGGCGGACTTCGCCGGACTCGTCGACTACACCGATGTGTACGAGGACGGTTCTCGACGATTCGACATGGGAGAGCGGTCGAACTTCATCGGTGTTGCAATGTCGAACGCAGCCATGGAACAGATCAACGAGTGGGGTGTGGACAATGTTTCAGACGCGCTCCGAGTCAAGACCGACGCCCTCGCCGAGGGAGCGCTCGACGCAGGTTGGATTACCGGACCTGTCGACCAGCGTGCGCCCCATATGATCGGGCTACGGCAACCAGATGGACTTCCGGACGGGATTGCAGACACCTTCAAGGCCAGTGGCATCTCGGTCAGTGTGCGAGGGGACTCGGTTCGTGTTGCCCCCCATCTCCACACAACGGACCGCGACATCGAGAGGTTCCTTAAAGTGCTGCGAGCCTCTCGCTGACCCGTTCCCTAGTACGGAAGCGTGACAGCCGCTGCGAAAATACCAATCGCGAGGATGAGGATCACCAACTGGAGGACCCCTCTGACGGCTGGCGGCGTGCGCTTTGCTGTGAACTGATGTATGAGTGCAACCACGATCGAGATCGTAATGAGGTTCCACTTGAGGAGGAATGGTTCCGGCTCAGCATGCCAGATGAAGTAGAGCCGGACACCTGTCGCGACAGCAATAGTCATGGCAATCCACGACACAACGCCGAACCGCTTGGCTGCGGCTTGGAGAACCGACCTGTCGTCGGTGGCTTTGCGAATCGCTGACACGAGGAACCCAAGGACGATGAGCCCGCCGGTCCAGGTCGCAGCTGCCACGAGATGCAGCGTCTTTACGAGTTCAAGTTCGCTCACAGCGCTTAAGCGTCGCCCTCGAGAAACTTAACGATCTCGTCTACCAGCTCATCGGTGTGCTCTGGGTCGAGTGAGGGTGGCTGGGCCTTGTTCGATGCGTTTGACGATGAAAGGGTGCCAAGAATGGGTTCGTCGTACGTCTCGAGTTCATCGAGGTATTCGCTGAGATCTGAGCCGGCCTCCTCGAGAGCGTCATCGACCTTCCTTGTGTAATCGGCGTCAAGAGCGATGAGCTCGGATGTGTCGATATGGAGGTTGGTGATGTCAGAAATCTTCTCGACGACCGCCAGAACCGCCTTCGGGTATGGGTTGCCGCTCAGGTATGGCGGGGTTGCAGCCCATATGGCAATCGACCTGATTCCCTTCTCCTTGCAAGCCCCCTGCACGACCCCGAGGATTCCGGTAGGGCCGTTGTAGTTCGATGATTCGAGACCGCTGCGGATGACGCTCACGGCATCGGTGCCGACACCAGTGAGTGACACAGGCTGGTTGTGATCAACTGCACCAATGTACGCGCCAACCAGGATGACCTCTTCGACGCCAATCTCATCGAGCACCCCGACAAGCGATCTCGCAAATGTCTTCCATCGAAAGTTGGGTTCCGGCCCGGTAACGACGACGAGGTCCCTGTCATCGTGGAGTCGACTGATTGCCGTGAACTTCACCGTCGGCCATGTCAGAGACTTGGTTACACCGTCTTGCACATCAGCTGTTGGCCTGTGCTGCTGAAAGTCGTAGAAGGGATCGGGCTCAATCTCTGCAAAGGTCGAGGTTGCGTCGTGCGCATCGATGACAAAACTTGCAGCGGTGGATCCAACATCACAAGCGTCGTTCCAACCCCCGAACGCGACGACGGCAATCGGTCTACGAACGGGTGGTTGCTGCTGTCGCCGTATCACGTCCATTCCGAGAGGATAACGACCACAACGGTTTGAGTGCCGAACACTTCCAAAACCTCCACATCCGCGTACCCAGGGTTGGCGGACCATAGAAACGGGGGGTTGGAGCCCACAGAAAGGATTTGGTGGGGCGGTGTTCGCGCCTGCGAGGCTCGACCCAGCGCCGGCTAGCCGAGCGAAATCACTAGATCGTCAACTGATGTAACTGGCAGACCGCACACGAGTTGCTCACAGACATAAGCCGTTGCGGTCCCCGTTGCGTCCCTGTCGGCGAGGAGCGGCACTGTGGACCCAGCTCCGCGGTTGACTGCTAGAACGATGTCTGGCCGGTAGCTGTCCCAGACGAGTCGTTCCATGTCCTCGGTTGCTTCGGCAGAACCTGTGATGGCTACCTCTTTGATCCCCACCGAGTGGGTGAGCCAGACAGCGAGTGCGTGGCCAGCGAACGATGGGTGGCCCTTCGCAACCACCGATAGTGACTCCATCGTCGCCTCCAGCTCCGCGATGGCCGTAAGGTCGCCGGTCAGGGCTGAATGAATCTGTAGTGCCTCCATGGCAAGTGCGTTGTCCGACGGTGTCGGGTTGTCTTGGATCACCTTTGGCCGGGCGATGAGAGCCTCGGATGTCTTGGACGTCGCAAAGAACCCTCCTTTGCTGTCGGCAAAACCGGATCGCAACGACGCAACGAGTTCTTCGGCTGCGTCAAACCATCGAACTTCGGCTGTTGCCTGAAACAGGGTGTAGAGACCGATTGCGACCGCTGCGAAATCGTCAGCGAAACCGCCAACACCAGGGCGGTCCCTCCACGATCGCACAAGGGAACCGTTTGGGCTTGCTTCGCCGATGAGGAACGATGCGATGCTCCGGGCCCGATTTAGATACCGCTGGGATCCGAGGACTGCACCTGCCTCAGCGAATGCCCTGAGAGCGAAACCGTTCCACGCCGAGACGACCTTGTCATCACGAGCCGGGGGGACCCGCTGAACCCTCGCATCGATGAGTGCCTGGTCGATGCGCTTGCGAGCTTCAGCTAGCTGCTCACTGCTCAATCCGAACTCGGCAGCGATCCCGGTGAGATCGCTCTCTCTCGTTGGGATGTTGGTCCCCTCGAAGTTCCCCGTCTCTGTGAACCCATAGATGGATGCAGCAATGGGGAGATCATCACCGAGTACCGATTCAAGCTCATCCCACGACCACACAGCGAATTTCCCCTCGTGGCCCTCAGAGTCTGCATCCTCTGCCGCGTGGATCCCCCCACCGGGGTCGGCCATGGTGGTGTCGAGGTAGTCGAGAACCTCTTGTGCAGTTGACAAGAACCGATCGTCGCCTGTCAACTGCCACGTGCGGAGGTAGATCCGTGCCAGAAGGGCGTTGTCATACAGCATCTTTTCAAAGTGGGGAACAAGCCAGATCGAATCCACGGAATACCTCGCAAACCCTCCGAGAAGGTGGTCGTAGATGCCGCCCCGAGCCATCCGTTCGAGCGTGATCGTGAGCATGCGCAGCGATGCGGAGCCAGCTTCTGAGTCAGGATGCAGCGCAGCCGTTCGCATCAGGAACTCGAGTGTTGGACCCTGCGGAAACTTGGGTGCTCCACCAAAACCGCCGTTTATCGGGTCGAATGTTCGCTCGATGGCCGTGACTGCCTCTGCGAGATCGTATGCGGATGGCGTCGGCCCAGCGGGCGGATTCGACGCGGAGATCGCTTCGGTGATCTTCGAGGCTTGGGTGTGCACTCCTGCCCGGTTGGTGTTCCACGCATCAACGACCGCTCCCATAACATCCATGAAGCTCGGGTGGTGGGCCATCCGCTGTTTCGGGAAGTACGTGCCTGCGTAGACGGGTCGCTGATCCGGTGTGAGGAACACGGTCATTGGCCATCCGCCTCGGCCTGTCATTGAGGTGACTGCGTCCATGTAGATGCGATCGACATCCGGGCGCTCCTCACGATCGACCTTGACGTTCACGAAGTTGTAGTTCATGTACGTCGCGGTTTCATCATCCTCGAATGACTCATGCGCCATGACGTGGCACCAATGACAGGCCGAGTACCCGACCGATAAGAGAACAGGGACATCCCTTCGCTCGGCTTCAGTGAAAGCCTCTACCCCCCACTCGAACCAATCAACGGGGTTGTCCGCATGCTGTTTGAGATAGGGAGAGGTCGCGTCGATGAGTCGATTCGGCATGTGGAGACGGTAGCGCTCCAAGATGGGAGGACTACCGCAGAACGCTACGATGTGATATCGCGACAGAAGGAAACTCACTCAATGGGATTCATGGACAAGTTCAAGGGAATGTTCGGCAAAGGCATGGAAGCCGCAGCTGGTCAGGCAGACAAGGTTGAAGACGGTATCGACAAGGCGGCCGATGTCGTGGATGACAAGACCGGTGGCAAGTACTCAGACCAGATCGATTCCGGCGCCGAGAAGGCCAAGGATTTGGTTGAAGGTATGACCAAGGACGAAGAGGAGTAGATCCTTCTAGGCGCTCGCGAAAGCGAGCGCCTCGTCGAACAAGCCGTTCCAAAGGCTCTCGTCGGTTACGTTCACCCACTCTCGGAATGTGCGTCCCGATGGAGCGACTGGGCTCCCCGTTCCATCGCTGATGAGTTCGGTAACTCTTGAAGCCGGAAGTTTGACAACCATGCCGCCCGCAGGGTGGCTTGCCATCGCCACGAAGTCGCCGTTGAGACGCACGCAGCGGAAACCGAACATCGTGCTTTCTTCTAGACCGTCGCGAGCAAGCTCCGGCTCAGCGAAGTTCAAAAATCCTTCATCAGTGGTCATGTGATGCCCGCCTCTCATTCGAATCTTCCGGGCTGCGACACTAGCGGTCGAAGGCGCCGGTCTTCACCGTATCGCTCTATTTGAATGTTCGAAGTCGAACCGAGTTGAGAACCACCGACACCGAAGAGAACGCCATCGCGCCCGCGGCAATCATCGGGTTCAAGAATCCGAGGGCAGCGAGGGGAATTGCTGCCGTGTTGTAGCCGAACGCCCAGAACAGGTTCTGACGAATGGTCTTGAACGTTGCCCGAGCGAGCCTGATCCCAGTGACCGACAGTGCAGGATCACCAGACATCAAAACGACGTCCCCCGATTCGATAGCAACATCCGAACCAGACCCGATTGCCATCCCCAGATCAGCAACGGTCAGTGCGGGAGCGTCGTTGATGCCGTCGCCAACGAAGGCAACGATGTGGCCCTGACTTTGCATCGCCTTGATGGCTTCTGACTTGTCACCAGGCATGAGTTGGGAGACGATCTCCCCGATTCCGAGTGCGCCACCGATGGTGTTTGCAACCCGCTCCGAGTCGCCGGTCAGCATGGCTGTGCGAATCCCATCTGCATGGAGTGCAGCGATCGCAGCAGCGGACGATTCCCTGACGGTGTCTGCGACACTCAGAACGCCGCGAACTTCGCCTTCCCATGCCACATAGAACGTCGTATTGCCCTTGCTTTCGATCGTATCGAAGGTTTCACTCAGCAGAGCAACCTCGTTCCCTTCATCTGCCATGAATGAAGCCGTTCCAACAAGCACACGCTTCCCCTCGACAACGCCGTGGGCTCCCTTCCCTTGAACGGACTGGAAGTCAGTAACGGGTACCAAAGTGACGTCGCGTTCCTCTGCGCCAAGGGCGACTGCTTTGCCGATCGGGTGTTCTGACCCAGCTTCGAGTGACCCGACGAGCCTGAGAAACTCAAGTTCGTCGCCGGCTGCTGAAACATCAACGAGCGTCATCGCGCCCCGCGTGAGCGTGCCGGTCTTGTCGAAGACCACCGTGTCAGTGTTGTTTGCTCTTTCGAAAACCTCTGCGTTCTTGAACAGGACACCCATCTCAGCACCGCGACCCGAACCAACCATGATGGCTGTAGGCGTTGCGAGACCAAGTGCACATGGGCAGGCGATGATCAGAACCGCAACGGCGTTCTCTACTGATCGTGCGACATCCTGCGTCCCGATGAGCCAAGCGATCCCGACCACGATCGCAATCGCGATCACAATCGGAACGAAGACGGCAGAGATTCTGTCTGTGAGGCGTTGAACGGGGGCCTTTGTTGCCTGAGCATCCTCAACGAGTCGCATGATCTGGGACAACGCGGTGTTTGGCCCGACCTGTGTGACTTCAATCTCGAGCCTGCCATGTTGGTTCACGGTTGCAGCAAAAACCGCTGCGCCGGGACCCTTCGACTGGGCCTGGCTTTCACCCGTGAGCATGGACTCGTCGACGCCGGATTGCCCTGTGGTCACTGTGCCGTCTGCGGGAATTTTCTCACCTGGCAGCACGACGACGATGTTCCCTGGGGCAAGCTCAAGCGGGTCCACGAGCGTCTCGGTGCCGTCGCGTAGCAGTCTCGCTTGTTTGGCCCCCAGCATCGCGAGCTTCGCGATCGCCTGCGAAGCCTGTCCCTTGGCCCGAGCTTCGAAGAAGCGACCAAGGAGAATCAGCGTGATAATCACCGCAGCCGTCTCGAAGAAGATGTGAGACCCACCGCCACCCTCGTGGGCGCCGACAATCGCGTTTGCTCCGTCGGTAAACAGCACCACGGTCGAGAACACCCATGCTGCGAGGGTTCCAATCGAGATGAGGGTGTCCATGGCGAGCGACAGAGACGTCACCTGTTTCCATGTGGCCTTGTGGAACTGCCATCCAAAGAAGAAGACAACAACCGTCGTCAAGAAGAACTGTGCCCACGGGTTCCAGGTGGCTTCCGGGCCAACCATTGCGAACCACAAGACCGGCGCAGTCAATATGGCCGCACCGATCACATTGCGAAGTTGTCTCTTGGCTTCCTCGTTGTATCGCTCAGTGATTGGCCTCCGGTCGTCGTCCGGCCCGATTTCGTGGATGTCGTACCCGATCTTGGCTACGGCGGCACGCAGGGCTTCGACATCGGCAGCCGACCCAACGGTGGCTCTTGCCTCCTGGCTAGCGAAGTTCACGACAGCCGAGTCGACGCCTTCCTGCTTTCCGAGGACGCGCTCAATTCTGACGGCGCACGATGCGCACGTCATGCCCTCGACATCGAACCGAATAGTGTCTGGCATCGGGCGGTCCTACGCCTGGGCTACTTCGTAACCCTGCCCATCGATGGCTTCGACAATGGCAGACAGATTGATCTGCGAGTCGTCGAATTTCACAGCGACACTGCGGTCCCCGATCGAAACGGTTGCTGTTTCGATGCCGTCGAGTGGCTTGAGGGCCCCCTCGATCGAATTCTTACAGTGGTCGCATGAAATGTCCGGAATGGACAATGTGATGTCGGTCATGATGTGCCTTTCGTTTGGGAAGCCATTGATCCAGAAGCCGCTGATGCAGAGAAGTCCCCTTCGGGCCCAGTGGACTGGGGGAGGCTGGGGGCGTACCGCAGCGTCTCAAGCAGTTCGTCGACGACTTGGGCCGATCGACCAGTTTTGACATGCTCGAGCACGCATGTCTCAACATGGTTCTGGAGCAGGATCCTGTTGACCCCCTCAAGGGAGCCTTGGAGGGCCGAGACCTGTTTCATTGTGTCTGGGCAGTATTGCTCTTCGTCGACCATCCGGATAACGGCATCGAGATGCCCCCGCACGGTCTTGAGCCGGTTGAGCGCCGAAGTCTTGTGTTCAATCTTCATACTCGCAGTATACCCCACCCCCAGGGGGGTAGGGTCGGACTTCTTCCAGTGACGTCAAACGCGGAGCATCTTGCCGATTCGTCGTGCTGTCACCCATCCACCGGCAGCGCTGAGAATCGAGAGATAGGCGATGTTGATAATCATTGTCCAGCTGAGGATGCCGAGGGTGAGCCCTCTGGTCAGTTCAACCCCGTGGTATAGAGGAGAGATCCAAGCGACGACCTGAAGGGCAGGCGGATACACATCAATGGGATAGAACGTTGCAGAGAAGAGAAACAAGGGCAAGGTAACCAGCACAATGAGGTCAAAGTCTTGAAGAGTCCTCATGAAGGTGACGGCCGCGGTGGTGACTGCTCCGAATGCCAACCCGATGAGGATCGTGGCTGGGAACGCCAGGATTCCGAGGGGAGATTCGAAAAGCCCCATCGCCGCCATCACGATCATGAAGGCGGTTGAATACATTGCTCCACGCGCCAATGTCCACCCAATCTCGCCTGTGGCGACATTAATCGGCTCTACGGGTGTTGCGAGGACCCCATCGTAGATCTTCTGATAGGTGAGTTTGAAGAAGATGTTTGTTGATTCGAACACTGCGCCGTTCATCGCAGACGCCGCAAGCATCGCGGGAGCGATGTAGGTGAGATAGTCGACTGAGACTCCTGCGAATTCGACATCCCCTGCGAGATCGCCCATCCCAACACCCATCGCTAGCAGAAAGAAGATTGGCTCGAAGAAGCCTGATAGGAGGACTGGCCAGAAAGACTTGGTTGCGACGATGTTGCGTTCGAGGAGGTACTTTCCTCTCCACTTCCGCGGAAGCGGAGGCACAATCCTTGTCGTCATCGTGCTGCCCGTCATGGTGTCATCAGCTTCCGCAATGGCCTAATGACAAGTGCGGTGCCAACAACGATCCAGACTGTCAGATAGATCACGCTGACCCACCAGTCAATGGAGGGAGTCGCCCCAAAGGCGATCGATCGAGCCATCTCGACGCCGTGATACACAGGCGTGGCGTATGCAATCGGCTGAGTCCACCCTGGGAGTTGTGTGATTGGAAAGAACACTCCCGAAAGGAGAAACATCGGAATCACGACGAACCGCAGGTACGCCGGGATACCGGTGAACTCTTTCAGCCTCACCGTATAGGCGGTTGTTACTGCGACCATGGCCGTCCCAACGAGCATCGCTGGGATCAATGTTCCGAGTGATTGAAGAGGCGAAGTCACCCCGAAGAGCGTTATCACGATCGCAAACGACACCGAAACCATCAGAACTCGTGCCGCGGACCAGTACATATGGCCGAGTGCCAAAGCCGAAATGCTGACAGGTGTTGCAACTCGACCTTTCCAAGTCCCGAAAAATCTGACGCCTCCCATGACCTTCCACGAGCCCTCCGCGGCACCGGCTTGCATTGCCGATGCCACGAGCAGGCCAGGTGCAAGGAACGTGAGGTATGACACGCCGTCGAGACCCTCAGGAATGTTGGCATCGACAAGCGATCCGAGGCCGACACCCATCGCTACAAGGTAGAGAATCGGGCTCAAGAAGCCTGAGAATACGGAGCCAAGCCACGTGCGGCGATAGACGCGCATTTCTGCTTCAAAAACCCGAAACGCAAGCGGTGTGGCCATCAGTCGACCAGCGTTCTGCCAGTGAGTCGCAGGAATACGTCTTCAAGTGTCGAGCGCCTCGCGAGGACTGTCTCGGGATCCAGGTTGCGTTCGTTGACGAGTGCGATTGTCTTTTCGGCGTCGTCCGTGTAGATCAGCGCCCGATCAGCGAGCGTCTCTGTCCTGTCCGATAGTTCCTCGATTTGTCCAGTGAGAGTTTCGAGGACCCCCACAGCGAACCGAAGTTCGACGACATCGCGTGGCGTGTACTGCTCGATCAGCGCTCGTGGCGACCCCTCGGCCACAATCCTGCCACCGTCCATCACGACGAGTCTGTCGCAGAGTTGCTCAGCCTCGTCCATGTAGTGCGTCGTGATGATCAGGGTCACCCCCTGCTGTTTGAGCCGATAGAGGCGATCCCACAGGACGTGTCTGGCCTGCGGGTCGAGCCCGGTCGTTGGCTCGTCAAGAATGAACATGTCAGGTTCGTTGATCAGACCCCTCGCGATGGTCACGCGCCGCTTCATTCCTCCAGAGAGCGCTGACACTCTGGCATGAGTCTTGTCGGCCAGTTGAACGAACTCGAGAAGTTCTGTGATGCGGTCCTTGAGGATTGACCTTGGTATGTCGAAGTACCGTCCGTACATCATCAGGTTGTCATAGACGGTGATCTCCTCATCGAGGTTGTTCTCTTGAGGGACCACACCAAGACGGGACCGCAGTCGTGGCCCTTCGGTGGTCGGGTCCAGTCCGAGTACTCGAAGTGACCCACCGGTGATCGGGCTGACCGCACCAATCATTCTCATGGTCGATGTCTTGCCTGCACCGTTCGGTCCGAGGAAGCCGAACGCTTCTCCCTGCTGGACTTCAAAGTCGATTCCGTCGACCGCGACGAAGTCATCGAACTTCTTCACAAGTCCTTTCGCTGTGATAAGTGTTTCGGTCATAGGGACGGAAGATAACGGTTGCCGGTGTCGAACTCCGGCCGTGATGGCCTAGTCAATGCTCAGCTGAGGATGAGAGTGTGTTCTTCTCCCCAGGGCTCGTTCGCACAGGGTGCGTTAGCCTCACCGAAATGGACATTCATGGCAACATCGTTGAGGCGATCGGCGGGACACCGTTGGTCAGGCTTGCGCGGATTCATCCTCCAGGGAATCTCATTGGGAAGATCGAGTACATGAATCCGGGAGGTTCCATCAAGGACCGCATCGGGCTTGGGATGATCGCACGAGCCGAGGAGAATGGCTGGCTATCGCCAGGTGACACGATCGTGGAGCCGACATCTGGAAACACCGGGATCGGGCTCGCGATGGTTGCCACGATACGTGGATACAAGCTCATCTGCGTGATGCAGGACAAGCAGTCGAAGGAGAAACAGGACCTCCTTCGTGCGTATGGCGCAGAGGTAGTCCTCTGTCCAACCGATGTGGAGCCGAGCGATCCGCTGTCCTACTACAGCGTTGCAGACGAGCTTGCAAAGGGCCCTGGCCACTACCGGCCAGATCAGTACTCCAATCCTGCAAACCCTCAGGCTCACGTCGATTCAACCGGACCCGAGATCTGGGCGCAGACCGATGGCGAGATCGACATTCTTGTAGCAGGTGTCGGAACGGGAGGAACCATCACCGGCACGGCTACCTACCTCAAGACGATGAATCCCGATATCACCGTCGTCGGCGTTGACCCAAAGGGCTCGATCTACACCGCATCGAAACCTGAGGACATCACCACATACCTCATCGAAGGAGTCGGTGAAGATTTCTGGCCAGCGAGCTATGACCCCTCTGTCACCGACAGATACGAAATGGTCACCGATGCCGAGGCGTTCGCAATGACGAGACGCCTTGCTTCTGAAGAAGCGATCCTCGTCGGAGGATCATGCGGCATGGCGGTCGCCGGAGCGGTCCGAGTTGCTGCTGCCAATCCCGACAAGCTTGTCGTCGTGATCCTTCCAGACTCCGGTCGCAGTTACCTGTCCAAGATTTTCAACGACGAATGGATGACCGACCAGGGGTTTGAGCTATGACAGAGGACCGATTCGAGACGCTTGCGATTCATGCTGGTCAGGAGCCCGACCCAACGACCGGCGCGGCAGTTGTCCCGATCTATGCAACGTCGACGTATGTGCAGGAAGCACCGGGCGTCCACAAGGGATACGAATATTCACGCACCGACAACCCGACGCGGACCGCACTCCAGATTCAGCTTGCGGCGCTTGAAGGAGTTGATGCCGGGTCGGGCGGTGGATGTGTCGCAACTTCCTCTGGTCTCGCTGCAACGGCGCTGATCGGCTACCTCCTCAAACCTGGGGATCACATCGTGCTGCCAGACGACGCATACGGCGGCACGTTTCGGCTCGTCGCACAGGTGCTTTCGCTTCATGGGATCGAATGGTCGGTTGGCGATCTCACCTCCGCCGAGGGGATTGCGGGAGCGCTTCGCCCAAAGACGAAGCTCGTATGGGTGGAGACACCCACGAACCCGGTGCTTCGCATCGTGGACCTCGATCTCGTCGTCGCCGCCGCAAGGTCCGTTGGAGCGATGGTTGTGGTCGACAACACCTTCGCGACTCCGTATCTCCAGCAACCGCTCGCGCACGGCGCCGACATGGTGGTGCATTCCTCAACGAAGTACCTCGGTGGTCACTCGGACACGGTTGGTGGAGCGATCATCACAAACAACGAGGAACTCCACCAGCGACTCCGCTATCTCCAGAACGCGACCGGACCCATTCCAGGCCCCTTCGACTCTTACCTCGTCCTACGGGGCGTAAAGACACTTGGCGTCCGCATGGACCGACACTGCGAAAATGCAACCGCAATCGCTGCCTTTCTTGAAGGCGATCCCAGAGTCAATCATGTCTGGTATCCCGGCCTCGCTTCACACCCTGGGCACGAGGTTGCCTTGGACCAGATGTTCGGGTTTGGCGGAATGTTGTCGTTCACTCCCACAGGAGGCGTCGATGCGGCAAACGACATCGTCACTCGCACTCGACTGTTCTTCCTTGCTGAGTCCCTTGGTGGAGTTGAGTCGCTCATCGAACTGCCTGCCGTGATGACTCATGCGTCGGTCGCCGGAACCGAGCTTGAGGTGCCTCCCTCACTCGTCAGGCTTTCTGTTGGAATCGAGCATGTCGACGATCTGATCTCCGACCTTGACAGAGCACTTGGCTGATACACCAGCCTTTGCCCGTGGTCTCGCCTCTCTCGGCTGGTCTAGCGACTGGGAGACCAAACAACTTGATGCCGCGGTAGCTGGCACTCCAGGCAGGGTGGTCCGCCACGACGGTGTGAAAGTGCTTGTCTCTGACGGGGATTTTCTTGTCCATGCGACCTTCGCCAGGTCTATGTCGCTCGCCGTTGGGGATTGGGTGCTTGTCCAGAACGAAACGGTATCGGGCGTCCTGGAACGTTCATCGAAACTCGAGCGCGACAACCTGGATGCAGGACCGCAGGTCATTGCTGCGAACATCGACCTCGTTCTCGTGGTGTTTGGGGCCGACCGCCCTTTGCGGCGTCGGAAGGTGCTGCGGTTCGTTGCTTTTGCGTGGGATATCGGTGCACAGCCTGTAGTTGTGCTCTCCAAGACAGACCTGCTACCGGATGGTGGGGAGCTGGTTGATGAGCTGCGGTCCTGGATCGGGGACGTGCCGATCATCGAGACATCGATCGAGACGGGTCAAGGTCTCGATGAGGTGTTTGCAGTGCTTGCTGGTCAGACAGGGACGCTGATTGGGGAATCGGGCGCTGGTAAGTCCTCACTTGTCAATGCGTTGATGGACGACGAGGTTGCATGGGTAGGCGATGTCCGAGAAACTGATTCAAAGGGACGGCACACAACCTCACACCGCGAACTCCACCTGCTGCCAGGAGGAGGAATGATCATCGACAATCCTGGTATCAGGGCGCTCGGCCTTTCGAGTGAGGGTGACGGCGTGGAGCAGCTCTTCTCCGATATTGAAGACCTTGCTGCTCAATGCCGGTTCCGCGACTGCGCGCACCGGTCAGAGCCAGGCTGTGCGATCCTCGCCGCGGTTGCAAGCGGGGCAATTGACAGGGACCGGTGGCTTTCGTACCGCCACTTCGTCGATGAGCAGTCTGAGTCTGCCTCGCGGGCCGATGCCAAAGACTTTCTTGCGTCAGTTCAGAAGGAGGCTTCGGCCGTCCGCAAGGCACGCGAAACAAGGGACGCCCCGGATCTCTAAGGGTTGACCACATCGCCAAGGAAACGAGCGCTGCTTTGGCCCCCTGTCTGCGGAATCTCCGTCATGTGATGCCGACGTGACTCGTACTTCGATGCGTGAACGCTACATTTGACCGAACTACCTGACTCCAAAGGAGGTATTTGGTTTGGCTCATTTCGATGTTGTCGTGATCGGTGGTGGGCAGGCTGGCCTGGGGATCGGCTATTACCTACGAGCAGCTGGCAGGAAATTCGTCATTTTCGAACGCGGCCGAGTTGGCGAGACCTGGCGAACTCAACGCTGGGATTCGTTTGCCGTCAATACGCCAAACTGGGCGAATTGCCTTCCAGGGGAGGTGTACGACGGTGCCGAACCCGACGGCTTCTACCACCGCGACGAACTCGTCGACTATTTCGAGGACTATGTGGCCAAACTGGCGCTCCCCGTCTTTGAAGGAGTCACAGTGACCGGAGTCGATGTCATCGGCGGCGGCTTTCGTGTGACCTGCGAAGACGCAGACGGGGTCGTCGACACCGTAACGGCAACGAATATCGTCGTCGCATCCGGAATGATGCAAGCACCCAAGATTTCGAGGATGCGAGAGCGGTTCCCAGAGTCACTCCTCGAGCTCCACGCTTCCGACTATCGCTCACCCGAGACCCTGCCGCCCGGGGCGGTGGTGGTCGTCGGCGCTGGACAGTCGGGGTGTCAGATATCTGTTGACCTGATCAACGCCGGCCGAGAGGTCTACCTCTGCACGAGCAAGGTGGGGCGTCTTCGCCGGAGGTATCGACAGCGTGATGTCGTGGATTGGGGGGAAGACATGGGTTTCTGGAATGTTTCGGTCGGAGAGCTTCCGGATCCTGCAATCGAATTCGCTGTACAGCCGCAAGTGTCCGGGGTGGGACGGTTCGGGAGCACCCTCAGCCTGCAGTCGATGGCCCGTGACGGAGTACATCTGATGGGCCGCCTCAGCGACGTAGAAGACGGAGTGCTCAAGACAGACGACTCCCTTGCGGAACACATAGCATTTGCCGACGAGCGCTCAGCCGAATTCATCAGAATGATCGAGGATTGGATTTCCTCCAGCGGCGTTAGCGCCGAGCCGATCGAGGACGATCCCAACGACCTGCCCGCAGGCCCAGAAGTTGCTGAATCGGGTATCACTGAACTGGACCTAGAAGCGGCTGGTGTCGGATCGGTTATCTGGTGCACTGGGTTCACAGCGGAGTTCGACTGGATTCATGCCGGCGTAACGGACGAGAACGGCCGCCCGATCCACAAGAGAGGAATCTCGTCCGTTCCTGGGATCTACTTCCTCGGTTTCCCCTGGCTGCATTCACGCAAGTCGGGAATCATCCACGGAATAGATGAGGACGCCCGTTTCGTTGCGGAAGCGATTGCGGCGCGAACCTGACGGCGAGTGATGGCGGTTGGGTTTGGCCAGCCCATATCTGACATTGTTCGCGCACTCTGGTCGATCAGTGCGCTCCGAGCTGTCTCTGGAGATCAGGCCAGCGACTTGGGGTCTAGCCCCAGCTTCCGATGCTGTCGATCGCGATTTCGTAGTTGACTCGGACCTCACCTGGACGGTCTGGGTAGACGGGTACTCCTACGTACTTCCCGTTGAGAGCGTCGATGAGCCACGTTCCATCTTCGGCTGTTTTTGTGACGGTGCCCTGCAGCACGATGTTCTTGTATGGCTCATTCGTCGGGGTGAAAGACAGCCCGACCCGTGGGTCGTGAGCAATGTTCCGTGGCTTGATCCTGCCTGCCGCGGTCGAAACCAGCACCTTGTCACCGTCTCTGCCCACCCACACGACAGACACCTGCGGTGATCCGTCTGGGTTGAGCGTTGCAAGGTGAACAAACACCTTCTCGTCGAGAGCGTCTTTGATGTCCTGTGGAATTTCCATGTTCTCCTTCGTCGAGAGAATCGTATCTCGATGCTGGGCCAGCAGGTTCGTCTATCGTCGGCTCATGGATATGGGTCTCGACGGAAGCAGGGTTTTGGTCACTGGCGGCGCTGGCGGTATCGGCGCCGTCATCTGCAGAGCCTTCGCTGCAGAAGGTGCGGTGGTGGCTGTTCACTATCGCCAGAGCGGCGAGGCCGCCCATGCTCTTGCAACGGAACTTGGTGGGATCGCGGTTAAAGCGGACCTCACTGCTCCGGCTGAGGTGGACGGAATGTTCAGCTTTGTCATCGACGAGCTCGGCGGCCTCGATGTGTGTATCGCCAATGCAGGAAAATACCCTGGCTTTGATCAGCCGATATGGGAGATTTCGCCGACTCGTTGGCGTGAAACCATCGATGCCAACCTCACGACGACGTTCCTGACCGCGCGAGGGTTCCTCAACCACGCATTGACGACGGGGAAGGGATCGCTCGTTATGACAGGGTCGACCGCCGGTTCGTTTGGCGAAGCAGGAAGCTCCGACTACGCGGCTGCCAAGGGGGCCATCAACTATGGGCTTCTGTTGTCTCTCAAGAATGAGGCAGCTCGCATCGGAGATGGAGTGAGGGTCAATGCGGTAGCCCCCGGCTGGACGATCACACCCAAACGTGAGCAGGCCGGTGTCGACTCTTCACTCGTTGCGAAAGCGACCTCAACGATGGCACGCAAGACCCTTGCGACCCCACACGATGTTGCGGCCCAAGTGGTTGTGCTCGCATCGGACCTCGCATCTGCACACATCACGGGCCAGCTCGTCACCGTGGCCGGAGGGATGGAAGGGCGTCTTGTACCGTGATTGATGTCGAAGCCCTGAGGGCCGACACCCCTGGGGTTGATCACGTTGCCCACTTCAACAATGCCGGTGCAGCTTTGATGCCAACACCGGTGATTCGAGCCATCTATGACCACCTCGACGCCGAGATCAGGATGGGCGGCTATGAAGCCAGAGAGGCACACGAAAAACAAGCCGAAGCTGCATATGGATCCTTGGCAGCGATTGTCGGTGCTCGTCAATCAGAGATCGCCCTCATGTCGTCTGCGACGACAGCATGGGACATGGTTGTGTACTCACTCAAACATCGGCCAGGCGATCGGATACTGACGACCACAACCGAATACGGTTCGAACTGGGCTGCCTATCTGCAGCTTCGGGACCGCTACGGCGTCGAGGTGGTCGTAGTTCCGGATTCGGACGAGGGCGAGGTCGATCTTGCCGCCCTCCAATCGGCAATCGATGAGCGGACGTCGCTCATTTCGATAAACCACATGCCAACAAACAGTGGCGTGGTGAATCCAGCTGCGGCGGTCGGCAAGATCGCGCGAGCCGCAGGTGTCCCCTACCTCCTGGACGCATGCCAGACGGTCGGTCAGATGCCGATTGATGTCGATGCGATCGGCTGTGACTTTCTCACGTCAACGTCTCGGAAATTCCTGAGGGGACCCCGTGGGGTGGGCTTTGCCTACGTTCGAACGGACGCGGGCTATCTGCTCGATCCCGTCTTTGCCGACAACCACTCGACCGCGGTCACCGACGAGCAGATTGAGTTTCGAGCAGATGCACGGAGGCTCGAGACGTGGGAGAAGTCATGGTCCAATGTGATGGGTCTTGGTGCTGCAGCTGACTACGCGATGGCAATCGGCGTCGATGCGATCTGGCAGAGAGTCCAACTGCTCTCTTGGATGATGAGGCAATCGCTAGCGGACATCGGCGGAATTGAACTGCGCGACAGAGGATCAGTCCAAGGTGCGATTGTCTCATTCACCGTCGACGGTCGTGATGCGATAGAGATCGCCGATCTGCTCAGGCAGCGGTCCATCAACGCGTCCTACTCGACGGTCAATTCTTCGCCGGTTGATATGCGGCTGCGTGGTATCGACTCACTCGTGAGAGCCTCGGTCCACGCGTATAACACGGAGGACGAGGTTGAACGTTTCGTGCATGCGATCAGGGAGATCGCTGCCTAAGGCTTCAGTGGCTGACCCGCAAGGAAGGCATCGATCATGGTGCTCGTACCGTCGACAGGGACCACGTAGGCTCGACCGTCTTCGCCCGTCTGGTTCATGACAGGAAGGGTCGCCGCGTCGATTGCTCGCGAATCCAACGTGAGCACCTTTTGGACGAGGCCGGCCATGAGACCGAGCGATAGTCCTTCGTCAGCGGTAATCCGATCAGCAAACGTCGGGAGAAATCGGGGCAGGTTGAAGGCGCTTGACGGGGACGTCACTTGGCTGAAAAGCGCGATAAGGATCTGTTGCTGTCTCCCTGTTCGCGATATGTCCCCGCCACTAGTCGGCTGCCATGATCCGTCGCGGTAGACCTCGTAGTGGCGAGACCGGGCATACGCCAGGGCTTGTTCGCCATTGAGCGTGTGGCGCCCAGCCTCGGTATTGAATTTCGACTTGCCGTCTCTTCCCGGATACGTGAAATCGAGGTCGACGCCACCGAGCGAATCAACGACAGCACCCACCCCAGCGAAATCGATCTCGACATAGTGATGGATGGGTATGCCTGTCTCAAGCTGAATGGTTTGGACGAGGAGATCTGGCCCACCGAAAACATACGCTGCATTGATTCGGTTAGTGCCGTGGCCTGGGATGCTCGATTTCCAATCGCGAGGGATGCTCAGCATTTGAATCCCAGCATCCGAAATGTGGGCGATCATCATCACATCCGTGCGCCTACCTGAGAAATCACCGAACGCGTCAACCCAGTCCTCTGGAACCGTTGATCTGTCGTCGACCCCAACAATCAGAAAATTGATCGACTCTCCCTCCTCAAGTGGAGCGACGACAAGAGACGTGAGGTCGCTTGCCGCGATACGGTCAATCTTGCCTTCCGTGTAGGAGAGATAGCCGTATCCGGCGAAAACGCCGACAGTCATAAGGAGGAGCATCGTGACGATGATCCTTTGGGGCGCGCTCCATCGGCGTCGTTTCCGACCGCGTTTCGGCGGTTCGGGAGTAACGGGGATCTCAGGGAAGGTGTCGGTTGACTGCGTCATCGGTTCGCAAGACTAGACGCCGGGGTCGGATAGCGATCGAGAGTGCAAAGTCTCTTGGCGTCCGGTGATTCGTGACCGATGTACGCTGTCGGGATGCCAAAGAAGATCCACTCTCAAGATGTAACGATCGGTCCCGCGCGGGCTGGTGCGAGGGCAATGTTGCGTGCAGTTGGACTTGGAGAAGACGACTTCGTCAAGTCTCAGGTCGGCGTCGTATCTGCGGGTAACGAAGTGACCCCGTGCAACGTCACCGGTCCCAAGCTCGCAGGCTTTGCGAAGATTGGCGTTCGACAGGCTGGCGCAGTTGGTCTCGAATTTGCGACCATTGCTGTGTCCGATGGAATCTCGATGGGGCATGAAGGGATGCGCGCCTCGCTGGTATCTCGCGAAGTCATTGCAGACAGTGTCGAACTCGTCATGCATGCCGAGCGATTCGACGCATCGGTGTCAATTGCTGGCTGTGACAAGTCGCTCCCTGGGATGCTCATGGCTGCGGCCCGCCACAACATGCCGTCTGTCTTCCTGTACGGGGGTTCCTCGCTGCCAGGACACCTCGATGGGAAAGACATTTCGATTGTCGATGTCTTCGAAGGGATCGGTGCCCATTCCGAGGGCACAATCAGCGACGAGCAGTTGCTCAGGATTGAGCAGAGTGCCTGTCCTGGCGCTGGTTCGTGTGCCGGAATGTTCACAGCAAATACCATGGCATCGGTAGGCGAGGCAATCGGCCTCTCGCTACCAGGGTCCGCCTCGGTCCCTGCGATTGATCCAAGGCTCGAAGAATATGCCCGCCAGTCCGGTGAAGCGGTCGTCGCTCTTCTTGAGCGAGATATTCGTCCTCGCGACATCATGACACGAGAGGCTTTCGAGAATGCCATCACTGTCGTGATGGCCCTCGGCGGATCCACCAATGCCGTGCTTCATCTGATGGCTATTGCCAACGAGGCAGAGGTTGACCTCACCCTCGAGGACTTTGACACGATTGCGAGGCGGACGCCTCACATCGGAGACATGAAACCCTTCGGCCGATACCACATGGTCGATCTGGACCGAATTGGCGGTGTCCCCGTTGTTCTCAAGGTGCTCCTTGACGCTGGGCTGCTCCATGGCGATGTAATGACAGTGACCGGCAAGACGATGGGTGAGAATCTTGCGGATGTTTCAGTTCCGCTGAACCAGGACGTACTCCGTCCGATCGGCGATCCTCTTGCGCCAGAAGGAGGAATCGCGGTGCTCCGAGGCAGTCTTTCTCCCGGAGGCGCGGTGGTCAAGATCGCTGGCATCGAGCTTGACGTGTTCGAGGGGACAGCCCGGGTGTTCGACGATGAACAGCACGCCCTCGAGGCTCTTTGGGCTCACGATCTGAGGGCTGGGGATGTTATCGTAATCCGCTACGAGGGTCCGATGGGCGGCCCAGGGATGCGCGAAATGCTCGCAATTACAGCGGCGCTGAAGGGAGCCGGCCTCGGAAAGGATGTGCTTCTGATTACCGACGGTCGTTTCTCTGGAGGAACGACTGGTCTGTGCATTGGACATGTGGCCCCTGAAGCTGCCCATGGCGGTGCGATCGCCCTCATCGAGGAAGGTGACACGATCCGTGTTGACATTCCGAACAGGCTCCTGGACCTGATGGTCGATGAGAGAGTGCTTGCATCGCGACGAGCAGCCTGGACCCCGAATGCGCCGAGGTACACCAAGGGCGCCCTCGCCAAATACGCGAAGCTTGTCGGGTCCGCAGAGACCGGTGCGGTGCTCTCCTAGCCGTTGGTTGGGTCCGCAGATCGGGCTACGATGTCGCTATGCATCTATCAATTGAGTACTGCGCCTCTTGAGGCTATACGGACCGTGCCGTGCGCATGGTTGAAGCGATTCTCGGCAAGTTCGAGCATTACATACAGGATGTGACCGTGATTCCGTCGCGCGGCAGCGTCTTTGAGGTCATTGTTGGTGACAACCTTGTGTTCTCGAAGAAGGAACTCGGAAGACACGCAGAAGTTCAGGAGGTTCTCGATGCGGTCGACGCTGTCGTCGGTCCGATCCCAGAACCTGTAGGCGAATAGGGTTCTCTGGGCAGTAGCGGCCAGACGGCATATGCTCGCGACGTGACCCGCGGAAACTCCAACACGATTCTCGTAGCAGACCTCCTCTCGTCGGACGGTCCGTTCACTCACATTGCAGACACGTTCGTCGCCGCCATGTGTGCAGGGTGTGGCACTGAGCTTGCCCACGACCCGAGACACGGCGAGTGGGGCTCGTACTGCCAGCAGTGTTGGCTGACTCGCAGATCCGCCTAAGTGCGCCGCCTCAGCTGAGACCTCTAATCGACCCAGGTTGAAAGACCTCTATCGACCTCGACTCGTTGCCCACCTACGTACGTGTCAAGTACCGAGGCTCCGCGGACCTCATCCGGCGATGCGACCCGCATGTCTTGATCGATCACCACCAGGTCCGCTGGGCTTCCAACCTCCATCGGTGCTGGCTCCCGCATCGCCATTGCGGCACCTGTGGTGAACATGTCGAGTGCTTCTAGGCCTGTCAGAGCCTGATCCGGATTGATTCCGTGACGATCCATCGCCGCTGCCATTCCCCACAAAGGGTGCGGCGGCTCCACAGGGCTGTCTGAAGAGCCGGCAACCGTGATGCCAGCTCGCAACATCGATCGAAACGGATAGGCCCATGGTAGGCGGCGGACCCCGAGCCGCTTTGGGAGCCATGTTGATTCGGAAGCGAGAAATGCGGGCTGGACGACAGCGATGACCGGTCTCTGCGAACCTCGCGACGAGTTGCGGGCTTGCAACCGAAACATGCTCCATCCTGAGATCCGCCGGATTGGCACCTCCCGCAACCAAGTCCTCGAACACGTTGAGAACGTCGTCGACTGCGCGGTCGCCGATGGCGTGAATTGCAACCATTCCACCGAGGGCAAGGCTGTGGCGGGATACGGCAACATCATCCGCCGTGAGGCGATACGTTCCCATGGTGTCGACATCTGAAAAGGGACTGCACATTGCAGCTGTGTGTCCGCCAAGGCTGCCGTCGGAAAATCGCTTCACCCCGAGCCACGTCAGTCGATCGGCCGCACCGGTCATGGCGGCGGCTGACGCGTTGAGGGTCCCAGGTGTCGATGCAATCGAGATGGCATTCACTCTGAGCGGTAGGGCGGCTGCAATGTCACGAAACAACTCAGACTCTGCATGGAGCTTTTCGTGCGGGCTCTCCCCGTAGCCGACCATCGCGCCGATCGATGTGATACCGAGTCCGGCGAGTCTCGTCAGACCATCGATGAGGTTGGCGGCGGGAAGTGGAGCACCCCTTGCCAAAGCGCCGGAGACCAGACCGGTCGCGGTTTCGCGAAGTACTCCAGTTGGCTCGCCAGCCTCTCTGTCGAGAGCACCCCCAGGCGGGTCGGGTGTTCCTTGGGTGATTCCGGATGCCTTGAGTGCAGCGGAGTTTGCCACAGCAATGTGACCGCAGTATCGGTAGATCACAGCTGGTTTGTCTGGCACTGCTCTGTCGAGGTCCTGGCGAGTGGGAAGACGCTTTTCGACAAGTGATTCGTCGTCAAACCGTGAAGCGACAACCGGCGCCCCCGGCGGAAGTGATCGCGCATAGGCGCTCAGCCTTGTGATGAGGTCGTCGATGGAAGTAGCTGCCTTGAGAGAGCAACCATTCAGGAGTGCTGCATAGGGGATGGCGTGAATGTGAGCGTCTCGAAACCCCGGAACTACGAACCCGCCGTCGTATGCCACCACACGGTCGCTCGGCCGTCTGAGAACTCGCGCATCCCCGATGTCGACGATCGTTTCGTCCTCTATCGCGATGGCCGTCCCAAGATGGCCCTTGCCAGACACGATCGCCCCGGCCGTGAGGACTGTTCTCACGATGGTCGGAGGTGGTCTGGGCAATACGTTTCAACTATTGTCCTTACAGGTTCGTGGAGTGGACCATTCGATGCCACGACGAGGCCGTTGGTTGGGGTAGATGCCGCTCCAAAGGGATCCGTCACGATTCCGCCGGCCTCCCTCACAAGCAGCATTCCGGCTGCTCCGTCCCACGGGGCGATCCCGAGTTCCCAATATGCGTCGAACCTCCCTGCGGCAACCCAAGCGAGGTCGAGCGCAGCAGAACCGAACCGCCGAAGACCGTTGACCTGTTTCAGCATCTCTCTGATCAGGACGCTGAGGGGTTCAGCGTGCACATCGTGATCGTATGGGAAGCCTGTCGCCACGACAGCCCTTCCAATTACAGGCGTGCGCGACGTGGCGATTGGCTCACCATTGAGAAACGCTCCTGCACCTACAACGGCGGTGAACAGCTCGTCGCGGAGAGGGTCGAGAACAACCCCAACCAGGCCCGTCGTCCCGTCGTACAGGGCGACTGAGACGGCGACATGCGGTATGGAATGGACAAAGTTGACCGTTCCGTCGATTGGATCGACGATCCACTGGCGACCGGTAGCGATGGAGGCCGC
>JAQCAA010000125.1 GCA_027728645.1 Actinomycetota bacterium
AGAGGAATCACAGGGCGATATTCACCCCACGCCCGTGCGTGACCGACCTTGGGTCAGTTGAGATCACGATGGCGAACGAGTAAGCCATGAGCGCTGGCTATGACGTTGATCACACTAGATCTGCTGGGTACGCCGGCCTGTTGGCAGCGACCAGGTCGGGGCTCATCGGTCATGGTGGCTCAGCTGCGGTGCTGGCGACCGGAGTGCCATTGCTCAGGTGCGGTGTTCTGGGTATCGAATCGGATGTCAGCGTAGGGATGAAGCCAACGATCGAAGCCCTGCGTCGATGTCTGGAATCTCGACAAGTACGCCAGCGAGCGGATCGTCTTTCATGCGTGCGATTCGTCTCGGAACGGTAGCGATCGTGAATTTGGAAGGATCGAGCTTGCTCGTTACCTCGGACCACCGGATCGGCGTCGACACGGTCGCTCCAGGTACGGGACGCGCTGCGTAGGGGGCTGCGATCAGCTTTCCCTTTCCGTTCTGTAGGAAGTCGATGTAGACGCGGTCTCCTCTTGCTCCTGGGCTCCGCACCGTCGTCGCAATATCGGGCAGGTCGCTCTCGACCACCCTCGCGAGCAGCTCTCCGAGCAGTTTCTGCTGTGTGAACGTGTGACCGTCTCCCATCGGAATCAGCACGTGGAGACCTGACTGTCCGCTCGTTTTTGGAAAGGATGGCAATCCCATGTCGTCGCACAGGGTCTTGATTCTCTTGGCGACAGCGATGACAGAAGAAAACGGTGCCGACTTGGGATCAAGGTCGAGGATGCACCAATCGGGAGTGTCGATGGTTGCCACCCGCGCGCTCCAGATGTGGAGCGGGATCGCACCGAGGTTGACGATGTATGTCAGAGATTCAGCATTGTCACAAACGAAAAGGTTGTTGCCACGCTCGTCGTCGGACGAAACGATCCATTCGGTTCTGACGTTGACTGGGACAAAATCGGGCGCATTCTTCTGGTAGAAGGACTTCCCATCAATTCCGTCTGGGTAACGAACCGTTACCAACGGTCGGTCACAGAGGTAGGGGAGGAGTGCTTCAGAAGCAGCGGCGTAGTAGGAAATCAGGTCTCGCTTTGTGTAGCCCTCGGCTGGCCAAAAGACCTTGTCGAGATTCGATGTACGAACGCCTTGGTGGCCGGCCGATGTGGCGAGCCTTCCCACAGGGGCAGGCTCTGACGGGTCGAAATGCGCCTGTCCGAGGTCTGCCAGGTCACTCAGTGTCCCACCCACCCGTTGGCTGATGAATGTGGGCTGCCGCAGTGCCCCAGAATTCGTGATCTCCTTGTACCGGACGTCCACGAAGATCTGGGGTTCCGTCCATGTCGACCCGACGTCAGTCGGGAGATCCTCCACATGAGTGGAGAGGGTCTTGGCATCGACCAGTTCTTTGTGCGTGCGAGCGATCTGGGCCGCGGTGAACCCCGTACCGACTCGCCCAGCGTACGACAGGCCCCCGTTTCTGAGGGCTGCGAGGTGTAGCGACCCGAACCCTGTCCGTGTCCCTTCCGGTCGTGTGAAACCGATTACGGCAAACGTGTGGGTGTGTTCGACCTTCATTTTCAACCAGGCATCTGAGCGACCTTCCAGATATCGCGAGTCGGATCGCTTTGCCATGATTCCCTCGAGTCCCATCGCTGACGCGCTGTCGAACATCTCGATACCACGCTCGAGTACATGGTCGGCAAATCGAATCGGCCCGACCGATGGTGTGAGAGAAGCAAGAGCCTCCTTTCGTTTGACCAGCGGAAGCGACCTCAGATCTCTGCCTTGAAGCGAGAGCAGATCAAAGGTAAACATGGTCGCCGGAACGCTGGTGGCAGCCGACCGCACGTCGAACCGGTTTGTTAGCTTGCCACGTTTCTGGAGAGCAGAGAATGATGGCTTACCATCCTCCCCGAGTATCACAACCTCGCCATCGAGGATGAGAGACGAGCAGGGGAGAGAAGCCACCGCCGCAGCGATTTCGGGGAATGTGTCGGTTGCATCGATACCGCTCCGATAGCGGAGTAGGACGAGGTCCTCGCTCTTGTGGGCGAGCATCCGGTAGCCGTCGTACTTGATCTCGAAGAGCCACCCCTTCTTTGAGAACGGGGCATCGGCAACCTCGGCCAGCATCGGTTTGGCGTCGGCCGTCTTTCTCGTAGCCTCAGGAACGTCCCATAGGTCCATGAGTGCCGCTGCGCGGTCCGCTCCGGACTGACCGGTGGCGACCTCTTCCACTGTTCGGCCACTCAACACAGAAGTTTCATCGAAAGGGACGTCCTCGGTTGAGGACCATTCGTCTGGCTTCTTGATGAGTAGCCAGTCCTTTCGGCCCTTCGTGGTCTTTACAAGCGTGAATCGGCCACGGATCTTGTAGCCGTGAAGATCGAACAGAAGCTTGCCGTGTTTCATGCCGTGGGCGATGTCCTCAATGAACGAGACTGACCCTCTATCCCAAACGATCATCGGGCCGCCGCCGTACTGATCCGAGGGGATGACACCTTCGAAGTTTGAGTAATCAAGAGAACGGTCCTCGGTATGGGCAGCGAAGCGCTTCACACTGGGATCGAGAGAAATGCCAGCTGGCACGGCCCACGAGAGGAGCACTCCGTCCTGCTCAAGCCTGAGGTCGTAGTGAAGCCGAGTTGCTGCGTGCTTCTGGATGACAAATTGGAGAGTGGATCCACCTGAAGTTCCGCCAAATGGTTCAGGCGTGGCCTCGGGGTTCCTCTTGGCGTGGTACTCAGCGAGCCGATCCGGCTCCGGTGTTTTCGTGTCTTCCATCCACCGATGCTAAAGGATGTGAGGCGGAGTCAAAAGAAACCGCCCTTTCAGTCGAATTCGTCGTTTACAGCATGCGTCTATGGCAGCAAGACCGATCGCAACTGGGACGATCAGCTTTGGGCTGGTGGCGATTCCCGTTCAGATGTTCTCTTCGACCGAGTCAGGGTCCAGGGTCCAGTTCAACTCGATCCACGAGTCGTGTGGGACGCGGGTTCGGCAGCGCCTGTACTGCCCGACCCACGATGCGCTTGTTTCGCGGGAGGAACTCGTCAAGGGCTATGAGTTCGCAAAGGACCAGTACGTCATCTTCGAGCCAGACGAACTCAAGGCAATGGAGCTTTCGGCGACACATTCCATTGACATCAAGGAGTTTGTGCCGGTGTCGGCAGTCGACCCGATCTACTTCGAAAAGGCTTACTACCTCGGACCAGCCACCGGCGGTGACAAGCCCTACGTACTCCTGGCTGAGGTGATGAAGAAGACTGGAAGGGCCGCTCTCGCAAAGTATGCAGCCCGCGGTAAGGACTACCTCGTGCTTCTCCGTCCATACGAAGACGGGCTCATCATGCAGCAATTGAGGTATGACACGGAACTCAGAGCGTTCGAAGAGGTTGTGGCCCCCGATGTTGTGGTGAACGACACCGAGATGGCTCTTGCCACTCAGATTGTCGATCAGATATCGAGCGACCTCTTCACGCCAGAGCTCTACACAGACAGCGTGACATCTCAGGTGCTGACTGCGATTGAGCAGAAGGTGGAAGGCCACGAGTTTACCCTTTCGCCTTCTGACGAGCCAAGGGCGCAAGTCATTGATCTGATGGAAGCCTTGAAGGCCAGCCTTGGACAGGACGATGATGCGCAAGGTGAGCAGACCGCAGCCTCGGCCGGCGCCTGACGTTCTCCTCGAAACGAAGCAGCGACTGCGACTGCAGTCCAGTGCCGATCGTGACTTCGAAAGGAACGATGTAGTGGCTCAAAAACAATGGCCGACATGGATGATCGTGGTGGCATTCATCATCCTCATTCCGCCGATCGTATGGGGCCTCAGTGTTGCTCTCCACATCGTTGCAGCGCTTTCAATCGGAGGGCTGCTTGTCATCGCAGCGATCATCTGGCTGTACATGCGAATGAACAAGAAAGTCAACGGCTGAACCGCCATTCGCCCGCGTTTTCGGCACGGGATGTTCACCAGTCAGTGACCAAAGTGATTTCCAAAAGAAACATGGCTGATTGAAGTGCACTAGGCAGCAATACCTAGTTACATAACGATTTCTCACTACTTTGCAGTGGAGAGAGAATGTCCCCGAAAGGGGAGCACGATCGGAGTTGGATTAGCTCACTGAGCTGGTTACAGTTTCGTTCCCGGCCGATTTCGGCCGGAACCACTCGCGTAATGCGATGGTAAACTTTGATGCCAACTGTGGACAGCCTTGTGCTGTGCGCGGAGAACCGGGCTCCTTGACAACTGAACAGTGCGTCAATCGACTGTCGCAAGACAGAAGATTGAGATTGACAGGCGCTTGTCGCCAGACATCCTTCGGGGTGCTCGAGCGGCAAGTGTTATGTTGTCCATCAGCCCAACCACTTCGGTGGAAGGAACGATGGACGTACAAGCCAACGGCTATACACATGAGGACCCGTCCTCGTATAGCCGACGGTCATGCAATATGGGGATTCGTCCTCGCATGACCACATCCTTTTGAGGGATGAAATAATCTCCTGGTCTGTGCTTGCACAGACACAGGATCTGTTCTTATCGAAGAACTTCGATGGAGAGTTTGATCCTGGCTCAGGACGAACGTTGGCGGTGCGCTTTATGCATGCAAGTCGAGGGATATACATTCGTTCCGTAAGGTTCGAGTGTGGAAACCGGCGAACGGGTGCGTAACACGTGAGAAACCTACCCCCTAGACCGGGATAGCCCGAGGAAACTCGGATTAATACCGGATAATCTCTTTGGATCGCATGATCCGTTGAGGAAACAGTCCGCTGCTAAGGGATGGTCTCGCGGCCTATCAGGTAGTTGGTGAGGTAACGGCTCACCAAGCCTAAGACGGGTAGCGGGTGTGAGAGCACGACCCGCCGCATCGGGACTGAGACACTGCCCGGACTCCTACGGGAGGCTGCAGTAACGAAT
>JAQCAA010000013.1 GCA_027728645.1 Actinomycetota bacterium
GTATCGATCACAAAGGACCCGAAGCGCAGGGGTCGCTCCTCTGAGTCGTACGCTGTTGGTCATGCTTGTTGAGGACTACGACTATCCACTTCCTGAATCAGCGATTGCTCAAGAAGCAATCGTCCAACGGGATCAGGCGAAGCTGCTTGATACGACCGTGATGCAGGATCGGACATTCTTCGACCTCCCTTCACTTCTCAACGCGGGGGATTTGGTCGTCGTGAATGAAACGAGGGTCCGTTCTGCCCGCCTGATCGGGACAAGAACAACCGGTGGCACAACGGAAGTCCTTCTCACACGCAGAATCGACCATGAGCGTTGGCAGGCTCTTATCAAACCGGCGAAGAAGGTCGCGTCCGGATCGCTGATCCAAGCCGAGGGGATCGATATCACGCTTGTCACGAACCCGGTCGATGGCGTTGCAACTGTGACCTGTGTTGCGGCCGACGACGGCGACATCGAAGCAGCGATCGATGCCATTGGGATCATGCCGCTCCCTCCGTACTTTCACGGCACACTCGTGGACCCCAGCCGGTACCAAACCATGTTTGCAGCGACGGTTGGTTCTGCTGCCGCCCCGACGGCTGCACTCCACTTCACCCCTGAGGTTGTTTCGAGTCTTGTCGATAGGGGTGTCTCGATTGCGAAAGTCGATCTTCAGGTGGGCCTCGACACATTCAGACCGATGGACCAGGGATCCGACGGGTTGGCCGCGGTTGAAGACCACCGCATCCATTCGGAATGGGTCAAGGTACCCCAGGCCACCGTGGACGCTGTTGTCAGGACTCGCTCGGGCGGGGGGAAGGTCGTGGCTATTGGGACCACGGTCGTCCGGTCACTCGAATCTGCATCGGTCGGTGATGGCCTCATCGGAACCTACGACGGAGAGACCGACCTGTTCATACTGCCAGGGTACGAGCCGCGCGTCGTCGATGCTCTCGTGACAAATTTCCATGCGCCTCGGACGACACTCCTCGTGTTGATTGCGTCCTTGATAGGAGATCGATGGCGCCAGGTGTATGAACACGCCCTCCAACACGACTACCGGTTCCTATCGTTCGGAGACGCAATGTACATCGAGGTGGAGCGGTGAACGGAGTCGACTGGCTAGCGAGCAACTACGACGGGGACGCGCGAACGGGAATCATGACTACCCCGCACGGCCCTGTCGAGACGCCGAACTTCATGGCGGTTGGAACACGCGCTACGGTCAAGACGCTCGACACAGAGGACCTCGATCGCCTCGAAGCACAGATCGTTCTGGCGAACACATACCATCTGATGCTCCGACCTGGCGAGGACATTGTTCATGAACTTGGGGAGCTCCACGGGTTCATGGCGTGGAACAAGCCCATCCTCACTGATTCCGGCGGGTACCAGGTTCTGTCGCTGAACCCGAAGGTCACCGAGGAGGCCCTCATCTTCAGGTCCTCCTACGACGGGGCACTCGTAGAGTTGTCGCCTGAGCGATCGATTGCGGTTCAAGAAGCGCTGGGCTCGGACATTGCCATGACGCTCGACGTCCCGGTCGCCCTCCCGGCATCGCGTGAGGTTGCCGAGAGGGCAATGCACCAAACACTTCGTTGGGCTGAGCGATCCAAGGCAGCAAAGAAGAGATCGGATCGGGCGCTCTTCGGCATCATCCAAGGAGGAGCCGACCCCCAACTGCGAGCAATTTCTGCGCGAGAGACCGCTGCCATCGGATTCGCGGGATTCGGAATAGGCGGACTGGCAGTCGGCGAAACCAACATCGAACGAGCGAAGGCAATCGAGCCGTGCCTTGAACAGATCGATTCGTCGTCGATCCGTTATGTCATGGGACTCGGTGACACAGAAGGCATCCTCGATGCCGTATCTCAAGGGATCGATTTGTTCGACTGCGTGTTACCGACGCGACTCGCGCGCCACGGCAAAGCGCTCACGAGGGACGGAGACATTTCTATAAAGCGCAAAGAGTGGAGCGATGATCCGAGACCGATCGACGCCGATTGCGATTGCGTGGCGTGTCGCCGCTACTCCCGCGGATATCTCCGACACCTCAACCGAACAGGTGAACTCTCTGGGCAGCGGCTTCTCACGCTTCACAATCTGACATACACGTACACGTTGATGCGTGACATCCGAAATTCGATTGCGTCGTCGGGCTTTGATGCCTTCCGAACAGAGGTTTTGGGTAGACGCAAGGAAGGGATTGCTCCGAGCCATCGCTAGCATCCGACCGTTCCACTCCAAGTTGCACAACCTTCGACGGAGGCCTTGTCTTGAACACACTCGCCACGACCTTTCAGATGCTCGCGACCGCTGAGACCGAAACAGCAACCGCTAGTCCGTTCAGTCTCTTGATTCCAATAGTCCTCGTCGGTGGACTGTTCTACCTATTTATCTTGATGCCACAACGTCGTAGGCAGAAGAAGAGCCGCGAAATGCAGGCCTCGATCGGAATTGGAGACGAGATTCGAACTATCGGAGGAATCGTAGGCACGATCGTTGGTCAGGATGACCAGACGTTCACCCTTGATCTAGGCGCTTCGACGATGCGGGTAATCAAGCGCGCGGTAGCCGAGCGGATGGAAGCTGAGCCGACCATGGACGACAAAGAGTGACCAAGCGCCGAGCGATTGTCACGCTCCTCGTCACCGTCGGGATCGCCTGGGGTTCCCTTGCTGCGATGCTCGCAGTTGGATGGGAGCCCAAGCTCGGGCTTGACCTGCAAGGGGGCTTTGCGGTCACGCTCGTAGCTCCCGAGGGCACTTCGGTCAGCACACTTGATACAGCGGCCGAGATTATGCGAAAGCGCGTCGAGAATCTCGGCGGTGTTCAGGAGCCGGAAATTGCCGTCGTGGGCGACCGAGCCATCGTGGTACAGCTTCCCGGAGTGACTGATCGTGAACGGGCCCTGCAAGCTGTTGGCACTACGGGCGAGCTTTCTTTCAGGCCGGTACTTGGAGAGTTTTTCGAAAGTCCAGCAGTTACCTCTCCAAATGGCATTCACCCCGTCGGTCTCGACCCAGTCACCGGCCTCACGGTTGTCGACGATGTCGGGACGCGGTCGTACCTGCCGGACCAGAACGCACTTTTCATTTACGACGTTGATTCTGCATTTCTCACAGGCTCCGACATAACAGACGCCCAAGTTCAATTCAATCAACAAGGTGTTGGCGGGCAATGGGTCGTGGTTCCGGAATTCACTTCTGATGGCGGTGAAAAGTTTCGAGACGCAACGAAGATTCTTGCAAGCTATCCAGCTGGTGATCCGAGAAGACAGTTGGCCATCGTGGTTGACGGCGAAGTGTTCTCTGCGCCTGCCGTGGCGACTGATGTCGACCCTGCCGTCGGTTTGGATCCCAATGCCGTGGTGATCACCGTTGGGACACAGGCCAATGCTCAAGAAGAGGCAGAAAACCTCGCTGCGATTCTTCGATACGGTGCCCTGCCTACGACGTTCGAGCGCGAGCGCGTCGAGTCTGTTTCTGCAACTCTCGGATCAGATTCGTTGACTGCAGGACTCATTGCTGGTCTTGTCGGCCTGCTACTTGTGGCTGCTTATCTGTTGTTCTACTACCGGTCCCTCGGCGTCGTCGCAATGATGGGACTCAGTGTCTTCGGCGCGTATTTGATAGGCCTCATCATTCTCCTTGGAGAATTTCAGGGCACGACGCTCACCCTCGCCGGTGTGACGGGCGTGATTGTCTCGGTAGGCATTACCTCTGACTCGTACATCGTGTACTTCGAACGGATCAAAGAAGAGTTCCGCAAGGGGAGGGGTCTCCGTCCATCAATCGTCCAGGCGTTCGAGTCCGCGTATCGAACTATCTTGACCGGCGACACCGTCACATTGCTCGGCGCTGTTCTCCTGTACATGCTCGCTATCGGCCAAGTGAAGGGGTTCGCTCTCACATTGGGACTTGCCACAGTGATTGACATCTTTGTCGCATATTTCTACACCAGACCGATGACGTTCTTGGTGGGTAGAGGAAGATTTGGCGACGGCGGTCGGTTCTCAATTCGAGGTGCCATGGGATCTGGAGTTGGCACGGTTGACGAAGAAACTGAACAGGCAACGGTGAAGGCATGAACGTCCTGAGGCGCGTCTACCGGGGGGAAACCCATTTTGATTTTGTAGCGATCTCGAAGACGTCGCTGAAGGTTTCACTCGGACTGGTTGTGGCAGCCGTTCTGATCGTGATAGTGCGGCCCTTCAACTTGTCGATCGACTTCACGGGCGGGGTGATCGTGACAATACCGAACGTGTCTGGCGCAACCGTTGAAGAGATAAGGAACGATCTTCGTGTCGTCGGGCAGGGAGATGCGCGAGTTCAGATATCACGGGATGGGCTTGATGCGGAACGCCTTCCGACAGTGACTGTTCAGACCGATGTGATTGAAGATCCGGATGCTCAAGATGAGTTCCTAACAGTGATTGCCACTTCGGTCGGTACCACCGCGAACGATGCCAACATTTCAGCCGTTGGTCCTACTTTCGGTCAGGAAGTAACGCGGCATGCCGTCCAGGCACTTGTGGTTTTCCTCCTTGCCGTAACGCTGTTCATCACGTGGCGGTACGAATGGAAGATGGCAATGGCTGCCCTGACGGCTCTTTTCCATGATCTCGTGATCACGGCAGGGCTCTATGCCCTTGTCGGATTCGTCGTGACTCCAGCGACGATTATCGCCGTGCTCACGATTCTTGGCTACTCGCTCTATGACACGGTCGTTGTGTTTGAGAAGGTCAACGAAAATGAGAACGAACTCCACGCCAAGACAACGTTCACAGCCATCGTGAACGTCTCAATGAATCAAGTATTGATGCGTTCAATCAACACATCACTTACGTCGCTTCTCCCCGTTGGCTCCCTCCTTCTTGTCGGCACCCTCGCAATCGGGGCCGAGACGCTCAAGGAGTTCGCTCTGGCCTTGTTCATCGGTATCGCGGTAGGGACGTACTCATCGATCTTCGTAGCGGCCCCCCTTCTTGCAAGATGGAAAGAAAACGAGCCTGAGTGGGAGCGACAGAGACGGAAGGCGCAGCGCGGCGGAGGCGAAACCGTCGTCACACAATCCGACGTAGCTGAGACCGCTCTTACCGCCGACGTCCCATCGACTGCTGCAAGGCATCCCAAGCAGAGGCGAAAACGCCGGTAGCATTGTCTGATGGCAGATGCCGCAGACACCACGCATGCCGGCACGGCGGTGCAAGGCACTAACGCGTTTCGGGATCCAGCCGTTCGCGGTCGTACGCCAGATGAGATGATCGCTGATGTCATTGCGACCTACCTCACGGATCACGTCGGAGCCGACACGGCGCTGATTGAGCGCGCCTACGCGGTCGCAGCAGCCAGCCACAAATCTCAAGTCAGGGCCACAGGTGACCCATACATCGTTCACCCAATAGCAGTGACAGAGATCTTGGCTGACTATGGAATGGACGAAGCCACACTCGCTGCAGCATTGATGCATGACACGGTTGAAGACACTGACTTGACCCTTGAGGGAATCACATCCCAGTTCGGAGAGGAGGTAGCTCTGTTGATCGACGGGGTTACCAAACTCGATCGAATCAAATTTTCGAGTCGCGAGGTTGCACAGGCAGCAACGATCCGAAAGATGGCGGTGGCGATGGCTAAAGACATCAGGGTGCTTGTTATCAAGCTCGCAGACCGCACCCACAACCTCCGTACGTTGGCCCCGCTTCCATTAGACAAGCAGCGCAGAGTTGCGTCAGAAACGCTCGACGTCTACGCACCCCTCGCCAACAGACTCGGGATGCAGGAGATCAAGCACGAGATGGAGGAGACCTGCTTCGGAATCCTTTTCCCCGGACCAAAAGCCGAACTCGAGGACGCTGTAAAAAGACGGTCACCTCTGAGAGAGGGATACATCGAAAACGTCAAGAAGGTCGCGTCAGAGGAACTTGAGGTGGCAGGGATCGAAGCCGCAATCTCTGGCAGACCGAAGCACCTCTACTCCATCTACAGAAAGATGGTTGCGTCAGGACTGGAGTTCGAAGACATTCACGACCTGATTGGCATCCGGATCATCGTCAACGACGTGCGCGATTGCTACGGGGTGCTTGGGTTGATTCATACTCTTTGGCCTCCTATCCAAGGAAGATTCAAGGACTACATCGCTATGCCAAAGTTCAATTTCTACCAGTCGCTACATACGACAGTGGTGGGGCCTGAAGGCAAAGCACTTGAGGTGCAAATCAGGACGATTGAGATGCATGCGAGGGCAGAGGCCGGAATTGCAGCACACTGGCGGTACAAGGACGATCCAGGCGCTGTGGGGGAGATGTTGGTTGTAGCCGACATCCGCGAACTCCAGGAGGGTGCCGACGATCCCGAAGAGTTCCTTGAGAACCTCAAACTCGACCTATACCAAGACGAAGTATTTGCCCTGACGCCAAAGGGTGAGGTCAAGACGCTGCCAAAGGGCGCAACCCCGGTCGACTTTGCCTACCGAGTTCATACGGATGTCGGGCACCGATGCGTAGGGGCACGCGTCAACGGACGGCTCGTACCGCTCTCGACAGAACTTGAGTCGGGGGACATCGTCGAGATCATGACCTCGAAGGCCCAAGATGCCCACCCGTCTCGCGATTGGCTCGAGTTCACCAAGTCTTCAAAGGCCGCGGCGAAGATCAATGCCTGGTTCTCTCGCGAACGAAGGGAGAGCGCACTCCACGACGGGAAGGAATCCGTCGCTAAAGCGCTGCGGAAACATGCTCTTCCCACGCACAATGCCGACGACGAAATGGCGTTGGTCGCCTCTGAACTCGGGTTCGAGGAGGCAGAGTCGATGTTTCGGTCTGTCGGAGAGGGAAGAACAAGCGCCCAGACGGTTGCACAACGTCTTGCGCGTCGCCTCAAACCAGAAGAAGCAGCAGAGGCCGTCCAGGCGGATCGACTCCCTACGGCTCATAAGCGACGAGAGAGAGTGGTCGGCGATGTGATTGTTGAGGGTCTAGAGGACATGCTGGTGCGGATGGCCAAGTGCTGTTCGCCTGTGCCTGGAGACGACATCGTCGGCTTCGTAACGATCGGTAGAGGCGTATCGGTTCATAGGGCGGACTGCGCCAATATTGGTTCACTCGAAGACCGCGGCTCGGAACGTATGGTCGATGTCGCCTGGTCAAGCGAACAATCCGGGACGTTCTTTGTTTGGATCCAAGTTGAGGCATTGGACAGGCCACGTCTCCTGAGGGATGTGACAGCCGCCCTTTCGGATGCCGCTGCGAACATCCACGCATCTTCCTCGGTCACTGGCCGAGACCGCATAGCGCTCCTCCGGTACGAGATTGAGTTGTCTGATCGCGAAGCACTCGAGTCCGTCCTCCTTGGTCTCCAGGGAGTTGAGGCGGTATACGATGCGTACCGACTCGTTCTTTAGGCAAAACCGACATGCTTATCAATTCCGTTCCCCTCTGGTATTTCCAGACCAACACCTACGTCATTGCTCCGGAACCCGGCGGTCCTGCAGTCATCATCGATGCACCTCCGGATACTGACGGCATTGGTGACCTGCTCGCACAACACGACTTGACACCCGTGGCACTGCTCGTAACCCACGGCCATATCGATCATGTCGGGGGTGTCGATGGAGTCGCAAAAGGGTCGCTCACGACATACCTTCACCCCGCGGATGTCGATATGGCTCGGCACCCGCGTGAACAGATACGAGCGTTTCTCGGGGAACAGGCGGAAGCGTTTGACGGACCAGTGGTGACGACACAATTTACAGATCTGACCGATGGAGAGGTGCTTCATCTTGCTGGGGTTACGTTCACGGTGCTCCATACCCCAGGTCACTCTCGAGGACACTGTTGCTTTCATGTTCCATCGGAGGGAGTTTTGTTCAGTGGTGACCAACTGTTCAAGGGATCGATCGGGAGGACAGACCTACCTGGCGGATCCTACGAACAGTTGATGGAATCGATGCGAGACCGTGTCCTTCCACTCGATGACGACACGTCGGTTCTCCCAGGCCACGGTCCCTCCACTACGCTTTCCGCCGAACGCTCCTCCAACCCGTTCCTCAAAGGACTCACGTGACCGATCTGCATCGGCCAAAGGGCACCACCGACATACTCCCGCCCGAATCGAGCAGATGGCGGAACGCTCATCGGGTCTTCGACGATCTTGCCGAGCGCTTTGGTTTCGACCTTGTCCTCACACCGATCTTTGAACACACAGAGGTGTTCTCGCGCGGTGTCGGACAAGACACAGAGGTCGTCGAGAAACAGATGTACACCTTTTCTGACCAGAGCGGGCGAAGTCTGACGCTCCGGCCAGAAGCCACAGCGTCGGTGGTGCGAGCAGCAATTCAGGCAGGTGGGTCGTCGAGTTTCAAAGCCGCATACTGGGGCCCGATGTTCCGATACGAACGTCCACAACATGGCAGAAGGCGCCAGTTCTATCAAGGGGGCGTTGAGTACCTCGGATCAGCCTCCCCTGACGCTGATGTGGAAGTCATTGAATTCGGGTACCGGTATCTCGAAGCGATGGGGGTCCCAGATGTCGACGTGCACTTGAACTCCATCGGTGACCCAGCCGACAGAGCAACCTACAGGAAACAGATCACTGCGTTCCTTCGTTCGAAGGAGAGCCAACTGTCTGACGACGCTGTGCGTCGGATCGACACCAACCCCATGCGGGTGTTGGATTCCAAGGCGGACGTGGAAGTCGTGAGGGATGCGCCCGTACCGATCGACCATCTCGGGACCGAGGCGTCTGACCACTTCGAGGCGGTGAAGAGCGGCCTCGCAGCGGTTGGTGTGCCGTTCTCGATCGAAGACAAACTCGTGCGTGGTCTCGACTACTACAACCGCACCGTCTTTGAATATGTGCCAGCCGGCTACGAAGCTGCGCAGAGCGCTGTGGGCGGTGGTGGAAGATACGATGGTCTCTTTGAGATGCTCGGCGGTAAACCGAATCCCGCTGTGGGCCTGTCTATGGGTATCGACCGCATCCTCCAGGCTGGCGGAGAAGGCCCTGATTCCCCTTCCCTTGACGTGTTCGTCGTTGTCGTCCACGAGAGCCTCCGAACCGATGCGACCGTCTTGGTATCGACGCTGCGACAGGCTGGACTGAGGGCAGACATGCCAGACGAGCACCGCTCCGTCACTGCACAGTTCAAGGAAGCAAACCGGCGAGGCTCGATGGGAGCAGTAGTGGTCGGCGACGAGTGGTCCGACGGCGAGGTCACCGTTCGTGACCTCGTATCTGGGACGCAACAAGTCGTTGGCACGAAGGAGATTGCGCGATGGGTCGACACCTTATGAAGACGGCAGACGCAGGCTCACTGAGTGCGACCGATGCGGGCTCCGACGTCACGCTTGCTGGCTGGATCGGTCGTAGGCGCGACCATGGAGGCGTGATCTTTGTCGACCTTCGTGACGCATCAGGTGTTGTGCAGGTCGTGCTCAATCCAGAGGAGGAACCAGCTTCAGAAGAGGTGCTCCATGGACTCAGACTGGAGTACTGCGTTCAGGTTGTGGGAACAGTGCGGCCAAGGCCAGAAGGAACGGTGAACCCAGATCTTCCGACGGGAATGGTGGAGGTGAGCGCCAGCTCCTTGATCGTTCTCAGCGAATCTGATGTCCTCCCGTTCCCCCTCGACGGACGCACTGATATCGACGAAGCCAAGCGCTTGGAATACCGCTATCTCGACATGCGCCGATCGAGAGTAGCCGAGAACCTCAGGGCGAGATCGATGGCAATCAGAGCGATGAGAAACGTAATGGATGAACAGGGCTTCCTTGAGGTGGAGACTCCGACGCTCATTGCTTCCACACCAGAGGGCGCTCGCGACATGCTCGTACCGTCGCGTCTTCGACAGGGCCACTTCTATGCACTTCCACAATCACCGCAGCTGTTCAAGCAACTGCTCATGATCGGCGGGGTTGAGAGGTACTACCAAGTCGCGAAGTGTTATCGGGACGAAGACTTCCGCTCAGATCGACAGATCGAGTTCACCCAACTCGACTTTGAGGGAGCGTTTTGGGGTCAGGAAGAGGTATTGCAAACCATCGAGCTTGTCGCCAGACGGGTCGTCAAGGATCTCAGAGATGTCGAACTGAACGAACCGATTGTCAGAATGACCCACGCAGAAGCCATGAGGAACTACGGAACGGACAAGCCGGACATTCGATTTGATATGCGAATCGCTGACCTTTCGGAAGTATTCGCTGCTACGGAATTCAAGGCGTTCTCTGGAGTCCTCGGCGACAGCGGATCAGTCATGGGCATCAACGGGGGTCCCCTTGGTCTCGCTCGGTCCGGGCTCGATGGACTGGTCTCGCAGGCCCAGGATGTCGGGGCAAAGGGCCTTGTGTGGATGGTTGTGGAAGAAGAAGGCTCCATTCGGTCTCCTGTCGCGAAATTTCTTTCCGAAGCCGAGTTGCGGGAGATCGTTTCCGTGCTCGATGCGAGCGTTGGTGACACCCTCCTCATCGTTGCTGACCGTACCAAGACGGTACTCGAGGTCCTTGGCCACCTGCGGCTGGTGGTCGGCAAGCCGGATTCGCACGACGAACTGGCCTTTGCCTTTGTCGTCGACTTTCCTGTGTTCGACGTTGCCGATGACGGGAGTCTTTCGCCAGCGCATCACCCGTTCACCGCTCCAGCCGATATCGATACCCTTATCAACACGCCAGAGACCGCCATTTCCAAGGCGTATGACCTCGTGTTGAACGGAACCGAACTGGGATCTGGGAGCGTCAGGATTCACAACTCCGACATGCAGGCGAAGGTGTTCGAAGTCATGGGGATCAGCTCCGAGGATGCTGAAGGCCGATTCGGCTGGTTTCTCGAGGCTTTGAGGTACGGCACCCCGCCACACGCCGGATTCGCTATCGGAATCGACAGAATGGTGTCGATCCTGCGTGGCGAGCCGAACATCAGAGAGATCATTCCGTTTCCAAAGACTCAATCCGGCGCCGACCCATTGACTGGCTCGCCAAGCAGGGTCGAATCCCTCCAGCTCGGTGAGCTAGGAATTCTTGTATCCCCCGACGTCGTGGCCTCGTGGGATAGTGAACCCGACCAGGAAGCAGCGTCTGAGTCCTGATGTCAAATCGGGACTTGTTTGCCGCGGCACGCGACGAGGTCAAACGCACCAACGCACCTCTCCCGGCACGGATGAGGCCCCGAACTCTTGACGAGGTGATCGGGCAGCGACATTTGCTTGCGCCAGGTGCCGCATTTAGGTCGATGGTCGAGGCGGGTCGGCTCGGATCCATCATTCTGTGGGGACCCCCGGGCACGGGAAAGACGACTCTGGCCAGAGTTGCAGCGACGACATCCGGTGGCTCGTTCGAGGCGCTCTCAGCGACGAGTGCGGGGGTCAAGGACGTGCGGGAGGTTCTTGCGAGCGCAGAGGCTCGCCTTGGAGAAGGGCGCGGCCAGACCATTCTGTTTCTTGACGAGATTCATCGGTTCACGAAGGCTCAGCAGGATGCATTGCTTCCCGGTGTTGAGGATGGCACTGTCACGCTGATCGGTGCCACTACCGAGAATCCATTCTTCGAGGTCAACTCGCCGCTGATCTCCCGGGCAACGGTCTTTCGCACTGAAGCTCTGTCGCCTGCTGAGGTAGGGGAACTCATTCAGGCTGCGTTCGACGACGCCATGCGCGGCATCGTTGGGGTCACAATCACAGACGAAGCGCGAGAAGCCGTTGCTTCCAGGGTTGGAGGGGATGCGCGCCTTGCCCTCAACACCATCGAGGTCGCAGCGGCCATCGTGGCAGGAAGAGGCGAGGCTTCAATCGACATCGATGTGGTCGAAGAAGCTCTGCAGCGACGAATCATCAGATATGACCGAGCGGGCGATCGACACTACGACGTCATTTCTGCCTTCATTAAGTCGCTGCGAGGTTCGGATCCGGACGCTGCCGTGTATTGGCTTCAGACAATGATCGAAGCCGGAGAGGATCCCAAGTTCATTGCACGGCGGATGGTTGTATTCGCAAGCGAAGACGTTGGCCTTGCCGACGCCAACGCCCTTGCCATTGCTTCTCACGCCTTTCGGGCTGTCGAAGTCGTAGGACTGCCAGAGGCGAACTATGCAATGACACATGCAACCCTGTATCTGGCCCTTGCACCGAAGTCAGATTCTGTCAAAACGAGTCTTGCCGCAAGCAGGGAACTGGTTGAATCCGACCATGTGGGAGAGGTACCAGCCCACTTGCGGTCGGGAGCAACTGATGGCGACAGAGGGTTCGGCTTCGGGGTTGGGTACCAGTATCCGCACAGCGACCCGAGGGCGGTTGTCGAGCAGACCTACTTACCCGATTCGGTCGTCGAACGGACGCTCTACCTACCAAAGCGGGTAGGAGCCGAGACGGAACTCGCCGAACGACTTGAGAAGATTGACAAGATCCTCGGAAAGCCAACTCGGCTGTAATTCGCCGTCCGGTAGTTCAGGGCTCCATGGTACTTTCAACGGATGTTCACCAGAATGCGTTGGTTCGTCTACGGCATGCTTGTATCAGTAATTGTCGGCGCGATGATCGTGAAGCGGGCGCGAGCTATGAGGGAGAGGCTCGATGCCGAAGGAATCGCTCGGGTCGCTGCGAGCTACGGCGCCGATGTGGTTGAAGCGTTCGGTCGGGCTCTCCAACGTTCCGCCCTACCGGATTCGCCAATGGGCGATACTGCGGCCGCTGACGGGCGAGAGGCAGGTAACAGAACCTGACGCCTGTGATGGCAAGTGCGTCGCTAATCTCTGCGCCGTATGAACACAAACGACATCCGAAGCACATTCCTCGATTTCTTCGAGCAGAGGGACCACACGCCGGTTCCTTCGGCTTCTCTGATACCGGTTGACCCCTCGCTGCTGCTCACCGTTGCTGGCATGGTTCCCTTCAAGTCCTTCCTGCTTGGCGAAGAGATACCCCCGTATCTGCGCGCAGTGAGTTCTCAGAAGTGCATCAGGACCGCAGACCTCGACATTCTCGGCACCACTGCCCGTCACGTCTCATTCTTCGAGATGCTCGGTAACTTCTCGTTTGGCGACTACTTCAAGGAACGAGCGATCGCGCTCCACTATGAGTTGGTCACAGAGGCGTTCGGGATCGACCCGGAGTTGCTTTGGTTTACGGTCCACGACGACGACGACGAGGCAGCCGCTATCTGGATAGATGGTGTCGGCATCGATCCGCATCGGCTTCAACGCACCGACAAGGACAATTTCTGGCAGATGGGTGTGGCGGGTCCAGCAGGTCCGAGCTCTGAAATCTTTTACGACCGCGGCCAGGAGTTTGGCCAAGACGGTGGCCCGATCGCCGACGAGGACCGCTTCATGGAGATCTGCAACCTCGTGTTCATGCAGTACATCCAAGATGTTCCCTACCACGTCGTTGGAGATTTGCCTGCGAAGTCCATCGACACTGGCACAGGACTCGAACGGATGGCTGTTGTTCTACAGGGTGTATCGAGCGTCTTTGAAACAGACACACTTCGCGCGGTCATGGCTGTTGGCGAGAATCGAACAGGAATCAGCTACGGCGCACACGAGCAAACCGATATCTCGTTGAGGATTATCGCTGATCATGGCCGCGCTCTCACATTCTTGATCTCTGACGGCGTCGTTCCTTCAAACGAAGGCAGGGGATACATCCTGCGCAGGTTGCTGAGGCGAGTCGTCCGCCATGCACACGTTCTTGGGACAACGGATCCGATCGTGGCTGATCTCGTCGATGTGACGGTTGCTGAGATGGCAGGAGCGTTTCCTGAGATCGCGCGGAGGGCAGAATTCATCAAGGAGATGGCTCAGCGTGAGGAGGAGGGATTCACTCGGACACTTGCGGCAGGTGAGCAGTTGTTGCACGCGGCGATTGAAGAGGTTGGCGACGACGGCGAGATTTCTGGCGATGTTGCTTTCAAACTCCATGACACTTTCGGCTTTCCGATCGAACTGACTGAGGAGATTGCCGCCGACCAAGGACTCGCTGTCGACAGAGGCGCCTTCGATGTTGAGATGTCCGGTCAGAAGGACCGAGCGAGGGCAGCATTCAAGGCAGAGCACGGGGGAGAGGACGCTGAAACCTATCGCTCAATACTCGGCGGCATGGAGCCGTCGATCTTCGTCGGATACGAAACGCTGGACGGGCCTGGCAGGATCTTGACGATTCTGGTCAACGGTGAACCGGTCGAGAAGGCAGAGGACGGCATGGAGGTAGAAGTCTTTGTGGATTCCACACCCTTCTACGCCGAGTCAGGTGGCCAGGTTGGCGATTCGGGGACAATCATCACGGAGACGGGGGTTCTCAAGGTACTCGACACCCAGTTTGCTCTTCCTGGCGTTCACGGACACAAGGCAAAAGTCACACGCGGTTGGGTCATGAGGTCCCAGGAGGCAGAGCTAGCCGTTGACCGCACCCGCAGGGAGCGGACCAGGAAGAACCATACCGGTACCCACATTCTCCATTGGGCGCTCAGAGATGTTGTAGGCGAACATGTTCATCAAGCTGGATCACTTGTCGCGCCGGACCGACTCCGATTCGATTTCTCACATTTTGAGGCGGTTGCTGGCGAGGAGCTCCGCGACATCGAGAGAACCGTGAATGAACGAATCATCGCAAACGACTTGGTTTCGACCGTCGAAACATCCAAAGTAGAAGCCGAGAAGATGGGAGCAATCGCATTCTTTGGAGACAAATACGGCGAAAAGGTACGAGTTGTAAGGACAGGGAGCTTCTCGACCGAATTCTGCGGAGGGACGCACGTTCCATCGACGGGGCAGGTCGGTCCACTCGTTTTGGTCAGCGAGGGATCGGTCGGATCCAACATCAGGCGGGTCGAAGCCTTGACAGGTTCTGCCGCGTACAACCACCTCAGCGAACTGCGTAGGACGCTCACCGAGGTCTCAGACGTTCTGAAAACTCAACCGAGTCGTGTCGTCGATACCGCACGATCCCTGAGCGCGCAACTCAAGGCGACCGAGAACCGACTCGGCGAGTTTGAGGAGCGAGACCGTGCAGGCGCTGCCGAGACTCTCGTTGGCGCCGCCGAACAGATCGGGGCGGCAAGGCTTGTGTCAGGCCGCGTTGACGGCCTTGGCGGCGACGGGCTGAGATCTCTCGCGTTCCAAGTCCGGGATCGTATTGCTTCCGGGATCGGTGTCTTGTGTTCAGTTACGGACGGTAAAGCAGCTTTGATTGTGGTTGTGACCGACGATCTTGCGGCAAAGGAAGTCTCAGCGGGTAAAATTGCAGCCCTTGGTGCCCGCGTTCTTGGCGGAGGCGCGAGCAAGGACGCAAAGCTGGCCCAAGCTGGAGGTCCGAATGTCGCTGAGCTTGACGGAGGCCTCAACGCAGCACTGGCATCGGCAAGGACAGCCCTCACATCACTGTGATCGGCCGCGTCATCGGGCTCGATCCTGGGGAACGCCGGATCGGTGTAGCGGTATCTGATCCCACCGGTACCATCGCTTCACCGGACAGATACATCGATACAAGAACAGAATCCGTCGGTGTCGTTTTGCAGGAGATCTGCGCGGAGAGGCAGGCCGCACTGATCGTCGTAGGACTGCCAATCAGCCTTGATGGCTCGGAAGGACCGTCAGCTGCGAGGGCCCGTGAGTTCGGGGCGAGTGTCGCGGAGGCGACAGGATTGGATGTCGTGTTCCACGACGAACGGTTCACATCGCATACGGCAGAGGCCGCTCTTATCGCTGGTGGGGTGAGGCGGAAGGCGAGGAAAGAGAAACGCGACCAGATTGCCGCGGCTGTGATGCTTCAGTCGTACCTTGACAGGCGGAAGAACGATGAAGACCGACAGTGACCAGGACAGACCACTTCGTACGAAGCTTCTTTTGGTTGGCGGTTCGGTGATTGCTGGAGTGATTGTGCTCGTTCTTGCAGCCGACTTCGTCGCGAACATGGTGTCATCGACAGACTCGAACCCTGGGGTCGACCCTGGCATTCCTGTCACGGTGGCGATTCAGCCTGGCTCTTCAGCTACTTCGATTTACACAGCGCTCGACGAAGCACATGTCGTCAGCTACGGGGCCATCGAGCAAGCTGCAAGAGACGCTGATGCCGAGGGGATCTTGCAGGCTGGAACATACGACTTTGTGACCGGCATGGACCCGGGTGAGGTGCTGAGACTGCTCATTGAAGGGGGGACATCTGTTGATGCACGCACGATCACTGTCGTTGAAGGATGGACGGTCGAGCAGATAACAGACGAACTTGCCGAAAGGACTGAGTTCACGCCAAACGACTTCAGGACGGCACTGGAGTCAGGAGCAGTCACATCACCGCTTCTTGATCTGGCTCCAACCAGCGTATCGGAGCTTCAACGATGGGAAGGTCTGCTGTATCCAGCGAAGTACCAGATTCCCGCTGGAAGCTCGGCCGCGGCCATGCTTCAGAACATGGCAGATGAGATGGTGGTGAGGTTTGAGGCCGTGGATTGGGCCTCCATTGAAGACCTTGGAATCAGCCGCTACGAAGCTCTTGTTGTGGGTTCCCTCATCGAGTGGGAGTCGGGAACAGACGCTGATCGACCGCTTATCTCGAGCGTCATCCACAACCGGCTTGCTGTTCCGATGCGACTCCAGATCGATGCCACCGTCATCTACGCGCTCGGTGAGAACCCCGGTCAGGTGCTCGCCTCACATCTTGAAATCGATTCGCCGTACAACACCTATCGAGTGGACGGTCTCCCTCCAACACCTATTGGGACCGTATCTGCAGTGAGTCTCAAAGCTGCGATCAACCCGGGTTCGACAACCTTCCTGTTCTATGTCCTGAGCTCGACGGATGGGTCTCATGCCTTTGCCGACACCTATGAAGAGCATCAGGCCAACGTGATCGCCTCCAAAGAAGCAGGGATCCTTCCATGAAGTACGGTGTGGTTGGCGACCCTGTCATGCATTCGCGCTCACCGGCAATCCACACGGCAGGCTTTGCTGCGTTGGGCATTGCGGCAACATTCGAACATTTACTGACTCCGAGAGATTCCTTCGATGAGATCGTCGCAAGACTTCGGAACGGAGATCTCGATGGTGTGAGCGTCACCATGCCGCACAAGGACAACGCGTTTGGTGCTGTGGACATGCTGAGCGAAGTCGCTGGTCGGTCTGAGGCTGTCAACACCATCATCGCCAGTGCGGACGGTCATCTGTACGGCAGCAATACGGATGTTGCAGGCGTCACCCACGCTCTCGGAATCCTGTCCGTGGGTCCACAGACGCCTCTGCTGATCCTCGGTGCCGGAGGAGCTGCAAGAGCAGCAGTAGTTGCCGGGGCGAGGCACCCTGTCTTCGTCTCGGCAAGACGTTCAGGCGCAGCCGCTGAGGTGCTTGACAGAACCTCGGTGGAAGGCACGGTCGTTCCCTGGGGTGAAGGCGTTGCTGGAGCGGTTGTGGTGAATGCCACTCCCCTCGGCATGAAAGGGGAATCCCTGCCTCACGGACCTCTCGTCGTAGGCTCCGCTCTCCTCGACATGACCTACGGATCAGCTGAGACGCCAGCTTGTCAGTACTTTCGTGCCGAAAGCCTTCCGTACGCAGACGGGTTGGAAATGCTCGTTGGTCAGGCTGTGGAGGCGTTCGAGCTCTTTACTGGCCTGGTGCCTCCGCTCGAGGTTCTGAGGCAGGCAGCTCGCGCCGTGGGCTGAGCGGGCCGTCCTGATTGCTGTCGCGGTATGACACCCAGATCGATGTGACCCAAGGGTTGGCACGAGAGGTCTCAGCAATGCGCTGCCCTGCCGGTGAATGAGAACCCTCGTCGCACATTCCACTGCCTCTATGCTCGCTGGATGCTCATCCTTTTGTTCTTGTTTTTGTTGGTTGTCCCGACCGGTGTTATGGCCGGTCGAGTGATTGTCTCCGAATCGGAAGCCCACCGATTGGGACAGCCTGACCGCTGGCTTACGCCTGTCTGCGCGACCTGCGGCCGAGAGCTCAGCCTGACCACAGCGCACTGTCGGCTCCACAGGCACCCTCAGCCGCGTCGGAACCCGGTCATCATTCTCGTGACAGTCCTGCTCTTCTTAGCGATGGTTCCTGCCGCCCCATCACTGTGGGTGTGGCCTGCGTATGCGGTGTTTATCGGAGCTTCCGTCCTGTTGACGGTGACTGACCTTGACACGAAGTTGATTCCAAACAGAATTCTTGGGCCATCAATAGTTGTCGGATCCGTGCTGCTCGCCGGTGGCTGGCTGGCGGCCACGGAGTCTGGCTCTCTTGTTCGGGCCCTTGGTGGAGGGTTTGCTTACTTTGCGGTGATGTACATCCTGGCTCTCCTTGCACGAGGTGGGCTCGGGTTTGGGGATGTGAAACTGGCTTTTCTGATTGGGATCTTCGCTGGATATCTGAGTTGGGGTGCAGTCGTCGTGGCCGGCCTCGGAGGGTTCATCATTGGGGGGGTGGTGTCAATCGGGCTTCTCCTTGCCAGGACTCGTGGCAGGAAGGATGAGATCCCCTTCGGTCCATTCATGACAGTCGCTGGTGTGGTCGCTGTACTGTGGGGAGTTCAGGTGATCTCGTGGTATTCAGGCTAAGACCTTCCCCGTGTCGCTTCTTACAGCAGGTGCTGGCCCGAGGGTCGCTCGGTCCTGACAGGACAGGTCTACGCTCTCCTCATGCTCCGTTTCATTACATCGGGTGAATCGCACGGCCCAGGCCTCGTGGCGACCGTTGAAGGCCTGCCTTCTGGGCTATCAGTGTCGGCCGAAGGTCTTGCAGATGAACTCGCTAGACGGCGCCTCGGTTTTGGAAGAGGGCCGAGAATGCGTCTTGAGCGAGACGACCTCGAAATACTTGGCGGTGTGCGCTTTGGCCTGACACTCGGTGGTCCTGTCACCGTTCTCATTCGCAATACAGAGTGGCCTAAGTGGCGCGAACAGATGTCTCCTGAAGCTGTCCAGACAGGTGCCTCAGACGAAACGAAGCGAGAAACAAAGCCTCGCCCAGGTCATGCTGACCTCGCGGGAATGCTCAAGTATGACACCCATGACGCGAGGGACATCCTTGAGCGAGCTTCCGCTCGTGAAACAGCGGCACGGACAGTTGTTGGATACCTCGCAAAGCAGCTTCTGGCTGTTGTTGGAGTCCAGGTGTTCTCCCATGTGGTCGCGATTGGTGGCGTCACCGTGGATTCGCGGGCACAGCTCCCAACACCGGCCGATCTCCCGAACATCGACGCATCTGATGTTCGAGTGTTCTCACCGGCGGCAGAGGAGGCGATGATCACTGAAATCGAGGCCGCTAAGAAGGATCGTGACACTCTAGGGGGAGCGGTCGAGGTTCTTGCCTATGGGTTGCCGCCAGGTCTTGGCAGTCACGTGCATTGGGATCGGAAGCTTGACGGTCTTCTCGCTGGCGCCTTGATGTCCATTCAAGCCATCAAGGCGGTTGAGATCGGCGATGGTATTGCCCAATCGCAATCGCGGGGCTCGGACGCTCATGATGAGATCACGAGGCAGGACGGAGCTTTTGGGCGAAGAACCAACCGAGCCGGCGGTCTCGAAGGCGGGATCACGACAGGTGAGGTGCTCCGTGTGACGGCAATGATGAAACCGATCTCGACGCTGATGCGTCCACTTGACACTGTCGACGTCGATACGAAGGCACCGGAGAAGGCCTTCAGAGAGCGCTCCGATGTCTGTGCGGTTCCAGCTGCGGGCGTTGTAGCGGAGCAAATGGTTGCCTACGTTTTGGCAAACGAGTTACTCAGAAAGTATGGGGGAGACACCGTCGGGGACATCGCAACGTCACATGCCGCGTACCTCGCACGTGTCTCGGAGTTCTGAGGGTGGGACATCTGTGGCTGATAGGCATGATGGGTACCGGGAAGACGACAGTTGGTGCTCTTGTGGCCCAAAAGCTTGGCTTGCCCTTTGTGGATCTCGATACCGAAGTCATGGTTGCTACAGGGAAGACCATTCATGATCTGTTCGCCGAAGGTGAGGCAGTCTTCCGTGTAGCTGAGACTGAAGTCCTCGCCATGGCGGCAAGCGGAACACCGGCAGTGATCTCAACTGGTGGCGGAGCCGTTCTCGCTCAGAAGAATCTCAACACCATGAAGGACACCGGCACAACCGTGCTCCTCACTGCTTCGGTCGACACAATCGTGGAGCGGATTGGTCACGACGAGAACCGACCCCTCGCCCAGAGCAACGAAGCATTGACGGCTATCGCGGATCTACGAATGGCGACATACTTGGCTGCAAGCGATCACGCTGTTGACACAGAAGGCAAAGCGACGGAATCGGTTGTCGAGGAGGTCCTCGCGTGCGTAGCCATGTGATTACTGAAGGCTCCACGGCCGTCTCGGAGATCGTTGTCGGTCGATCGCTCGCCGCAGCCATATCGGATGCAGCGGCTCAAGGGAGAACGAAGGCCGCAGTCCTGTGCCAGCCGTCAACGGTTCACCTCGCCGAGGCATTCGCAACCGATCTTCGATCGGTCGGTATGGACGTCACCGGTTACACCCTGCCGGATGGCGAAGAGGCCAAGCAACTCAGTGTTGTTGAAACGGTGTATCGAATGTTGAACGAGCGTTCCTTCACGAGAAATGATGTCGTCCTCGGCGTGGGAGGAGGCGCCCTTACGGATGTGACCGGATTTATCGCAGCCACCTACCTGAGGGGACTGTCGGCGATGTACGTTACGACCACGTTGCTCGGAGCTGTTGATGCCGCCATTGGAGGTAAGACGGCAGTAAACGTCGACGGAAAGAACCTCGCTGGGGTGTTCTCGCATCCTGAGAAAGTCTTCATAGATATTGACGTACTCGACGCGCTCCCAAACGATCTCAAAGTGCAAGGCGCCGCAGAAGCGATCAAGACGGGATTTATCGCCGATATGGAGATCGCGAACGCTTTCGACGCTGGTATCTCGAATGTCGACCTGGAATCTGTCGTGAACAAAGCAGTCGCAGTGAAGGTCGCCGTAGTGAACGACGACTCTAAAGAACATGGCAGACGGGCGATTCTCAACTACGGACACACCGTCGGACATGCGATTGAAGTCGCAACGCCGTGTTCCCACGGCGAAGCCGTGTCGATCGGGATGGTTGCTGCAGGAGCCGCTTCTGCGTCTCTCCTTGGATTTGGTGGAGCCGACCACCAGCGAGCATTGCTTTCGAGTATTGGGCTTCCCGTCGCCGCAGGCGTGAACGTCAAATCCAGCCAACTCAGGGCATTGATAGCCATGGACAAAAAGCGTGACTCATCCGGACTTCGCATGGTGCTCCTAGAGCGATTCGAGTCACCTGTCGTCGTGTCGGTCGACGACGCTACCGTACGCACCGCGTTCGATGCCATAGGTTTGGATTCATGAACGCAGGATTGGGAGGGAGCCTCCATTGATCTCAACGAATGACGTGAAGCCAGGCGTGGCGCTGAATCTGCCAGAAGGGCTGTTCACCGTGACGGACTACCAGCATGTGAAACCAGGCAAGGGCAAGGCCTTCGTGCGAATGAAGCTCAAGAATGTCAAGACTGGAGCCGTCATTGATCGGACGTACCGCGCGGGCGAGAGCCTCCCTCAAGCCCGTATTGACCGCCGTGACTTCACGTTCCTTTACAAGGATGATCTCGGCTTCAACGTCATGGACGGAGAAACCTACGAACAGATGCCGTTGGACAGCGTTCTCGTTGGCGAGGCCGCCGGGTTCCTGTCCGATGGGATGACAATCCGGATCGCCCTGTTCGAAGGGACTCCAGTCGATCTAGAGCTGCCTGCCTCCGTTGAACTCGAGGTCACCTATGCAGAACCAGGCGTCAAGGGCGATCGGGTCTCTGGGGCGACGAAGCCTGTGACTCTCAGCACCGGACTCGTTGTGCAGGTTCCACTGTTCGTCGAGCAAGGTGACATCCTCAAGATAGATACACGCACGGGCGACTACATCACTCGAGCCACATGATCGAACAGGATCGCGCGGATGCCCTTGGCGTGCTGTACGCGTGGGACTCGACTGGATCAGATTCTGTAGACACCGAGGGAGTGTCCACGAGAGCTGCGCATCTTGCCATGGGTGTCGTGTCCAATGCTGAGGGGATCGATCAAGCAATCACCGACGCTGCGACATCGTGGCGGATCGAGCGTATGGCGGTTGTCGACCGGAACATCCTGCGTCTCGGAACATTTGAACTACAACACACGGGACTCTCTAGGGCGATCGTGATCGATGAAGCGATACGGCTTGCGAAGGAGTTCTCTACGGCCGGAAGTGGAAAATTCATCAACGGTGTCCTCGAAAAGATTGCGACGAACGTGAGGGACGCGGAAGAACCTGCGTCGTAGTAGGGTGGTCGAAACCGACCTTTAAGGCAGTCCGGAGAGGCTGCCAAGGATGGAGCGAAGATGACAATGACAAGCAAGCCGTGCGCGAGGGTGCACGGCATTTCTATTTCTCGGACTGGGCATGGCAGTTCGGACTGGGGGGTTCGATGCGACAGGTGATGACCGCTGAGGACCTCAATCGTGTTGTGAGGCGAATCGCAAACGAGATCGTCGAACGGAACCATGGAGCGGACAACGTACTCCTTCTCGGAATCCCGACAAGGGGGAAGCCCTTTGCTGACCGCATCGCCGCCGCGGTTTCCGATATTGAATCGTCTTCATGCGCTGCGGGATCGCTTGATATTGGCATGTATAGAGACGACCTGGACTCCCGCCCACGAACGAGGATCGGACCGACAGACATTCCAAGTCCCGTCGATGGCGCTGACGTTGTGCTCGTAGACGACGTTCTCTACACCGGGCGCACCATTCGAGCAGCTCTCGATGCCCTCGCAGATCTCGGACGTCCTGCAACGGTGCAGTTGGCTGTCATTGTTGATCGGGGACACAGGCAACTGCCTATTCGCCCGGACTTTGTTGGCAAGAACATCCCGACATCGATGACCGAACATGTGTCGGTGAGGATTGTTCCCCATGACGACGAAGACGGCGTCTGGATCGGCGACGAGGTGTTGTCTTGAATCATCTACTGTCCACCGAGCACATGCCTCGCGATCTGATCGAGGCGATCCTTGACGATTCTGACGAGTTCGGCGAAGTGTTGACGCGACCGATCCCAAAGGTTCCAGCGCTTCGAGGGAGAACCGTCGCGACCATGTTCTTTGAACCATCCACCCGCACGAGGATGTCGTTTGAAAAGGCAGCGAAGGCACTCTCGGCGGACACGGTGACGTTCTCGCCTTCAACTTCAGCATTGTCCAAGGGCGAGTCTTTGAAGGACACAGCCCTCACTGTATGGGCGATGGGAGTTGACCTCATGGTGGTTCGCCATTCCTCAACAGGTGCACCATGGAGGCTTGCCGAGTGGCTCGACATACCGATTATCAACGGCGGAGATGGGGCAAACCAGCATCCAACCCAGGCGCTCCTCGACTGTCTCACCATTCGCCAGCGGTTCGGGACTCTCGACGGCCTCCACATAGCGATCGTCGGAGATATCAAACACTCGAGGGTTGCACGATCGAACGTCTTCGCCATGGCCACCCTCGGTGCGGAGGTGACACTTGTCGGTCCACCGACGTTGTTGCCAGTCGACGTCGAAAACTGGCCGGTCAAGGCCACAGCAGATCTCGATGCGGTACTCCCCACGGTTGATGTTGTCTACCTACTGAGGGTGCAGACCGAACGTGGGGGGTCTTCCGTGTTCCCTTCCTTCAGCGAGTACGCAGAACGGTTCGGGATGTCCTCAGAGCGTTTCGCCGCACTGCGGCCTGAATCAGTCGTTCTTCACCCTGGGCCGATCAACAGAGGAGTCGAAATCGGGCACGATGTCGCCGATCACGAGCGGAGTCTGATTCTGGCTCAGGTGACGAACGGGGTGGCCGTTCGAATGGCTGTGCTGTTCCGACTGCTTGGAGGCGATCATGATGAATGATTTGGTGTTGCGTGGCGGTTCGGTCTTGACCCCCGAAGGGGTTGTCGTTGCAGATGTTGGTGTCAGCAACGGCGTGATTGCCGCTCTCGGCACGACCGTTGGCGAGGGCAAGACGACACTCGATGTGACCGGTTGTTGGGTTGGGCCAGCACTCGTTGACATCCACACCCATCTGAGAGAACCAGGGCAGGAGTGGAAGGAAGACGTTGAGTCGGGATCGCTTGCGGCAGCAGCAGGGGGGTTCGGGGCAGTTGTAGCCATGCCGAACACCATGCCAGCGATCGATGCTGGGCACCTTGCCCGATTCATTCGTGATCGGGGAAGGGAAGTTGGGTTGGTCGATGTTATGCCTTCGGGTTGTATCACACTCGGCCGTGCGGGCATCAGCATGTCGCACATTGATGACCTCTGGAAGGCAGGGGTGCGCATATTCACCGATGATGGGGACTCGGTGGCGAACTCAGCGGTCTTGAGATCAGCAATGGAATACATATCGGCGCTGGGAGGAGTGGTGTCTCAACACGCGGTTGATCCTGACCTCTCGTCCGTGGGACACATGCACGAAGGCTCCGTGTCTTCGCGCCTTGGGATGTACGGCATCCCTCATGCAGCAGACGACATCACCCTTGCCAGAGATCTCGTCCTTGCCGAAATGACCGGCGTCCGATACCACGTGCAGCACCTTTCAACGGCCAATGGCGTGGAACTCGTCCGTGAAGCCAAACGGAGGGGTGTGGCTGTGACGGCAGAGGTGTCGCCGCACCATATGGCTTTTGACCACACTGCGGTTGCGACTACCGATTCGAACTTCAAGGTCATGCCACCGCTCAGGGAGTCGTCCGACAGACAGGCGCTTATCGCTGGACTCGTCGAAGGAATCATCGATGCTGTGGCCACTGATCACGCTCCGCATGCTGCTCTTGAGAAGGAGGTTCCGTTCGAGGAAGCGCCGAATGGGATGCTCGGCCTCGAATGGGCAGCATCCATAGCGATTGGCGTTGCCGCTCTCACTCAGGAAGCCTTCTTTGATCGTATGTCGATCCGTCCAGCCGCCATTGCCTCGCTACCGGAGCACGGGCAAGTTCTGCAGGTCGGTACCGCAGCGACAATCGTTGCTGTCGATCCACTCCACACATGGACACCGACAACTACATTCTCAAAGAGTCGCAACGCTCCATACATCGGGATGGAACTCGCGGGCAAGGTCCGTCACACGCTGCTCCGTGGGGTGGTGACGTTCTCAGATACACCCATCGTCGCCGGGCAATGAGCAGTTTGCCGTGAGCGAGTCGGGTGTCAAGCGAGGCGTTGTTTGCACGGCTGATGGGGCAGTGCTCGAAGGTATATCTGTTGGAGTCGACGGCGTATCTGTGGGTGAGGTCGTTTTCAATACCTCGATGACCGGGTACCAGGAAATCGTGACAGACCCGTCGTATGCGGGCCAGATAGTCGTGTTGACCACACCGCACATCGGGAACTACGGGTCATCAGCGGCCGATGACCAAGCCGACAGGGTTCACGCCCAAGGGTTAATCACACGGTCGATGAGCAGGCTGTCCTCGTCTTGGCGGGCTGATGAACCGTTCGATGCGTACTTGAAGCGGCGCAACATCGTCGCGATTAGCGAGATCGATACACGAAGACTCACTCGCCATATCCGAGACAGGGGAGCGATGGCAGTGGCCATGGGAACGGATGTCGACACAACCGAACTTGTGGACATCGCGGCCGCTGCCCCCTCTATGGCTGGCATGGATCTCGTCAGCACCGTGACGACCGTACGACCGTACCTGAGCGCCTCGACATCGACGCGCGTCGGATCCATCGTTGCGTACGACTTTGGAATCAAGCGGGACATCCTCGCGAGCCTGAATGCTCGTGGGTTCGACGTAACTGTGGTCCCTGCTGACACCCCTGCGGCCGAAGTTCTGGCGATCGGACCTGACGGCGTGTTCTTGTCGAACGGCCCTGGGGATCCCGAACCGCTCGTTCGCTGTGTCGAGGCTGTTCGCGGACTTCTTGGGAAGACCCCAGTATTTGGTATTTGCCTCGGCCATCAGGTCATGGGGCTCGCTCTCGGCGCATCGACCTTCAAGCTGCCGTTTGGGCATCACGGGGGTAACCACCCTGTGAGGAATCTGCTCGACGGCACGGTCGACATCACGTCGCAGAACCACGGTTTCGCCGTTGATCTGTGGTCGCTCGTTGGGGAAGAAAGACCTGTTCACTTCGGGCTTCCGACGCCAGATCTGCTCCCGGCAACCGTCTCCACCCCCTTTGGAGATGTCAGGCCGACGCACCAGAACCTCAATGACGGCACGAATGAAGGGCTCGAATGCATCGATCTCGAAGCATTCTCCGTGCAATACCACCCGGAGGCCTCGCCAGGGCCCCGTGACGCCAACGGGCTGTTTGACCAGTTCGCATCGGCAATCGAGGCTCATCATGCCTAGGCGGAGCGATATCGAGTCGATACTTGTCATCGGTTCCGGCCCGATCATCATTGGGCAGGGGTGTGAGTTTGACTACTCAGGGACACAGGCAATCAAAGCTCTCAAGGAGCACGGGTACCGCGTGGTTCTCGTCAACTCAAACCCTGCAACGATCATGACTGACCCAGAGTTCGCCGATGCGACGTACATCGAGCCGATCACAGCTGAATTCGTGGCAGCCGTTATCCGCAAGGAGCGCCCGGATGCTTTGTTGCCAACCCTCGGCGGACAGACAGCGTTGAACGTCACGATGGAATTGGCACAGACCGGGATTTTTGAAGAAATGGGCGTTGAGGTGATCGGTGCATCGCTTGATGCCATCGATAAGGCTGAGGATCGCGGCCGATTCAAGGCTGCAATGGACGAAGCAGGAATCGCTACCGCACAGGGACGCTATGTGACGTCACTGGAAGGTGCACTTGAGGCTGTAAAGGATCTGGGGTACCCGGCAATGATCCGCCCGAGCTTCATCCTCGGAGGTGGTGGAACAGGACTTGCGTACGACGAGGACAGCTTCCGAAGGATTGTGAGTAACGGCATAGATACGAGCCCTGTCAGCCGAGTCCTCATTGAGGAATCGGTATATGGCTGGAAGGAGTTCGAGCTAGAAGTCATGAGAGATGCCGCTGACAATGCCGTAGTTGTGTGCTCTATCGAGAATGTCGACCCGATGGGCGTACATACCGGTGACTCGATCACAGTCGCTCCGATCATGACTCTTTCGGATCGCGAGTATCAGGAAATGCGCGACGAGGCGATTGCGTGTCTCAGAGTTATCGGCGTTGAAACGGGAGGGTCGAATGTGCAGTTTGCCGTTGACCCAGAGACCGGTCGGAGGATCATTGTCGAAATGAACCCAAGGGTTTCAAGATCGTCGGCGCTTGCGTCCAAGGCAACAGGTTTCCCCATCGCAAAGATGGCAGCGATGCTGGCGGTCGGCTTCACACTCGATGAGATCGCGAACGACATCACGCAGGCAACCCCAGCTTCGTTCGAGCCTGCGCTTGATTATGTGGTGGTCAAAGCGCCTCGATTCGACTTTGCGAAGTTTCCCTCAGTGGAACCAGTGCTCGGAACCGCAATGCAGTCGGTTGGCGAAGCAATGGCGATTGGGCGAACGTTTCCAGAAGCGCTCCAAAAGGCGCTTCGAAGCCTCGAAACGGGACGGGCTGGGCTCAACGGCGATCCAGCAGAAGTGGATATCACACGTCTCGATACCCCTACTTTGGAAGCTACATGCACCGTTGCTAGCCCCACAAGGTTGTTTGAGGTCGCTGAATTGCTGAGACGTGGCACACCCATCGATGTCGTTCACAAACTCACATTCATCGATCCATGGTTCCTTGACCAGATTTCTCAGATCAACGAGATGAGGGCGGAACTTGAATCTCTATCCCCGACAGCAGCGCTGCTTCGAAGCGCACGGCGGATGGGATTCTCTGGTCCCCAGCTCGAATACCTGTGGGGAATCGATGCTGAGGCTGTAAGGAGGCTCGGGGTCGAAGGGGGTGTTGGTGTCACCTACAAGACCGTGGACACATGCGCGGCCGAATTCGAAGCAGCCACCCCATACTTCTACTCCACGTACGAGGATGAGTCAGAGGCGCCGGAGTCGGGGTCCAAAACGGTCATGGTTCTTGGCTCAGGCCCGAACCGAATCGGACAGGGGATTGAGTTCGACTACTGCTGTGTCCATGCGGCGTTCGCACTCAGCGATGCCGGCTACGAGACGGTCATGGTCAATTGCAATCCGGAGACGGTTTCCACGGACTACGACACCTCGACACGTCTGTACTTCGAGCCTCTCACGGCGGAAGATGTTCTGGCGATCGTGGAAGTCGAGCAACCCCAGGCTGTCGTCGTACAACTCGGTGGCCAGACACCCCTCGGACTGGCTAAGGCTCTCGAAGATGCTGGAGTACCAATCGCCGGCACGTCGCCTGCATCCATTGACAAGGCCGAGGACAGAGAGCAGTTCTCGGCTCTCTGCGCTTCAATCGGTATCAGACAGCCCCCACACGGCACGGCTCGGTCGGTGGCCGAGGCTCAAAGGGTCGTAGACGAAATAGGGCTGCCCGCCCTGGTCCGCCCGTCCTATGTGCTTGGTGGCCGGGCGATGAGGATCATCTACTCCGTGGAGGATTTGTCCCGATACCTGACCGACTTGTATGGCGCGGTGCCCGGGGGAGAGGTTGATCTTTCCGACTCACCACTCCTCGTCGATCGATTCCTTGAATCAGCGATCGAGGTGGATGTCGATGCCGTCTTTGATGGCGCTGAGCTGTACATCGGGGGAATTATGGAACACGTTGAAGAGGCAGGAGTGCACTCCGGGGACTCTGCATGCATCATTCCGCCACCTAGGCTTTCGGCGAGCATCATTGACAAGGTCACAGCGGACACGCTGAAGTTGGCCGTAGGTCTCGAAGTGAAGGGTCTTCTCAATATCCAGTTTGCGATTCGTGGAGACGATGTCTTCGTTCTCGAGGCCAATCCTCGTGCCTCGCGGACCGTTCCCTTCGTTTCGAAGGCAACAGGAGTTCAGCTCGCCAAGGTCGCGACGAGGGTCATGCTCGGGGAATCACTTGCCGATTTGCGAGCGATCGGACTGGTACCAGTCGAGCGACCAGCGCTCAGCTTCACCGCCGTCAAGGAGGCCGTCCTCCCTTGGAGACGGTTCCCGAACGAGGATTCTCTTCTCGGGCCCGAAATGCGAGCGACAGGAGAGGTGATGGGTATCGGGGCAACCCCTGGGGTCGCATACGCAAAGGCACTGCGTGGAGCCGGACACACCGTTCCTGACGACGGAGGGGTCTTCATTTCTCTTGCTGAT
>JAQCAA010000126.1 GCA_027728645.1 Actinomycetota bacterium
GTAGGAATTTCCTGCCGAGTCCGTATTGTTGCGGTACAGGTAGATATCGCCTCGGATGCCCTCTTCGGCGAGCCTCCGCTCGGCCGATTCGACCAGTCCCTCGAGGATCCTCTCACCGGCACGGTCGTGTGCAACGAGGTCATACAAGCTGTCGCATTCTGGCGTTGCGTACTCGGGATGGCTTCCAACATCGAGATACAGCCGTGCGCCGTTTTCTAGGAATACATTCGAAGACCGCCCCCAACTGACGACGCGACGAAACAGATACCTCGCTACCTCATCCGGTGAGAGCCTTCGTTGCCCGCGCAGAACGCAGGTGACCCCGTACTCCGTCTCAAGTCCGAATATTCGTCGTTGCACGGAGTCAGCGTAACCGATGCCTCAGGAACCATCTGCAATCGCTTGGCTTCGGCTCAGGACCGGGCGGAGAGGATTTCATCTGGTGACAGTCTGCGGAACTTCCGTCGGCCGCCAGAGCGGTCGAGCACAGCGGCTTCCCAACCTTGTGGATCAACAGATTGCTCAGTGGCTTCTTCAATGGACTGACAAGCAGCAGCTATCGCCTCGGAGAGAGACACGCCTGCTCCAACTTTGCCATCCATAGAAGCTCCGATCTCGTCGACGTTGGAACCGAGTACAGCGAAGCCGTCCTCATCTCTCAGCGTGCCGTCGAACTGGATCCGGAACAAGCTGTCTTGCTCCTTCGTATCTCCGAGTTCAGCCACGACAATGTCCACTTCGTATGGTTTGGCTTCGTGCGAGAAGATCTGGCCCAAGGTCTGGGAGTACGCATTGGCAAGACCTTTGGCCGTTACATCTGCTCTCGAGTACGAAAACCCTTTGAGATCTGCATACCGGATGCCGGCAACTCTGAGCGTTTCGAACTCGTTGAACCTCCCGACACCGGCAAAAGCGATCCTGTCATAGACCTCGCCAATCTTGCGGAGAGACGGAGAATGGTTTTCGCCGACGAGAAGAATTCCCTCGTCAAGCGCGGCAACGATGATTGGCCGACCTCTGCTGATGCCTTTGCGTGCAAACTCTGCTCTGTCCTTTACAAGCTGCTCGGGTGGGACGTAGAAAGGGCTGCTCATGGCCGTTCTTCCAATATCGGCGCGGCGATCGCAGCGAGTTCGTCGTCTTCGATTTCCTCCACCCCGTCGGGGGTGACCACAAGAACATTCGGGAAAATCCCTCGCTTGAGGTCGGGTCCACCTGTCGCTGTGTCCTCCTCTGCTGCGGAGACCAGTGCCTCCACTGCTGCACCGAGGGCAGCCTCCTTGGACATGTCTTCGTGCCATGCGTTCTTGAGAAAGGACCGAGCTTCAGCTCCGCCTGAGCCGGTGGTTGCGTAGTTCAGTTCGTCGTACCGGCCGCCAACAACATCAAATGAGAAGAGCCTCCCAGTGTTTGTCACCTTGTCGTAGCCACAGAACAGCGGAATCACGACGAGACCTTGGAATGCCAGAGCCAGGTTTCCTCGGATCATTCGGGCAAGGAAGTTCGCTTTGCCCTCCAGACTCAGACTGGTTCCTTCGATCTTTTCGTAGTGCTCGAGCTCGGTTCGGAAGAGTTTGATCAGTTCGACCGCCATGCCTGCGGTCCCCGAAATCGCAACTGCTGAATGGCGATCCGCTTCATAGACCTTTCGCACTCTCTTGTGGGCGATGAGGTTCCCTGCAGTTGCCCTGCGGTCTCCGGCCATGACGACCCCGTTCGTCCACGTGAGTGCGAGAACGGTGGTGGCTTCTGGGATCGCGAGCAGTGACCCTCCGGTTCCGTCCCATCTCGGTTCAACACCCCGCTGTTCGAGGACCGACAAGAACGATGCGTCGGCCACCGACTCGCCGAGCTCAAGTGGGCCGCGTGTCTGCTGCGTCACTGTCCGCCCTTTTGAACGTAATTCTTCACGAATTCTTCTGCATTCTCTTCAAGAACAGTGTCAATCTCGTCGAGGAGGTCATCAATGCGTTCGGTGACTTCCTCACCCCGCTTGTGGGGGGCCTCCTGGACCTCTTCAGCCGGCGTTTCTCCGCTCTTCTTCTGTCGTTCTCTATCGCTCATACGTGTCTCCGATGTTGTCAATCAGTGTCGCAGCATCTGGGCTTGCGTCGAACAGGTCGTCCACAATGTCCCGAGTTCCTCGGCGGGGTTCCATCATAGGGAGCCGTACAAGAGTTGATGCCCCGGTGTCGAACACAAGCGAATCCCAGTTGGCAGCAACGACGGCCTTGCCGTAGCGCCGAAGGCACTCTCCGCGGAAGTAGGCGCGTGTGGTCTCTGGAGCATGCTCGATGGCTGTCTCAAGTTCAGAATCCGTGAACAACTTCCGCATCCGACCTGCTGATTCAAGCTTGTGGAAAAGCCCCCTTGTCGGATCGATGTCGTGGAACTGAAGGTCGATCAATTCAAGCTTCGGACTGTCCCAGTTGAGGCCGTCCCTGACGCGATACGCCTCCATCATCGACAGCTTTGCAGCCCAATCAAGGCGGTCTGCGACGGCCTCGTAGCCATCCTCCAAGTCATCGAGCAAACTCTGCCATTCGGCGATGACCTGCTTGTAGGCCGGTGCGAGGTCATTTGAAGCGACATACGATTCACAGATTTCGAAGTAGCGCCGCTGCAATTCCATCGCAGTTGCTTTTGTGCCGTCCGCAAGTTTCACCCGCATCCTGAGGCTCGGATCGTGGCTGATTTGGGTGACAGCAGCGACGGGGTCAGCAAGACGTATGACCTCAGGGAAGGCTCCGTCCTCGATAGCCATGAGAACCAGAGACGCTGATCCGAGCTTGACAAAGGTCTGTACCTCGGACATCGTCGCGTCGCCGATAATTACGTGAAGACGCCTGTACTTCAGTGCATCGGCGTGGGGCTCATCCCGAGTGTTGATAATCGGTCGTTTCAGGGTCGTCTCAAGACCGATCTCCTCTTCGAAGAAGTCGGCTCGCTGAGAAATCTGGAAATCCACACCATCCCTGCCATGCTCGCTTCCCACTTTTCCTGATCCGGTCAGGATCTGACGGGTCACAAGGAACGCGGTCATATGTTTCACGATCTGACCGAAAGGTACGGATCGAGAGACCAGATAGTTTTCGTGGGCGCCGTATGAATTGCCTTTGCCGTCAGAGTTGTTCTTGTGGAGTAACAACCGCTGACCCTGTCCGAGCATCGCGGTCGCCGCTACAGCTCCCCGATGCATAATCCTTTCCCCCGCTTTGTCGTGTAGCGTCGCCTCGAGGGGATCAGCACACTCGGGAGTCGAGTACTCGGGATGTGCGTGGTCCACGTACATCCTGGCTCCATTGAGCAGCACGGCGTTGATGAGGCCGGAATCCGTTTCGTCAACCGGATGCGTGCCGACGCTAAACCCCCGCGCATCATTTCCAGGAGTTTCATCGTCGTAGGACCACCGGATTCTGTCTCGCCCATCCCCATAGGCGTTCACAACGAGTGCAGAAGCGGTCACAGGATTGAACGTTTCGTCGTTCGTCACGGTGATGCCGTACTCGATCTCTGTCCCGATGATCGGTTCGATGGCCACGCTTTAGAGGTACTGCCCTGGGGACGCCGTTTCAATGGTGCGCTGTTCCCCTTCGCCCTCGATCAGTGTTCGCACATAGACAATGCGTTCACCCTTTTTGCCTGAAATGCGAGCCCAGTCGTCCGGGTTCGTTGTGTTCGGCAGATCCTCTTGTTCCTTGAACTCTTGTTTGATGGCTGCCAGGAGATCGGAACTTCGGAGGCCTCTCGACCCACCCTCGATTTCTCTCTTGATCGCATCCTTTTTCGCTCGTCTGACGATGTTCTCGATCATCGCACCGGAAGCAAAATCCTTGAAATAGAGTTCCTCTCGGTCACCGTTGGCGTATGTGACCTCAAGGAAACGATTCTCGGCGCTCTCGGAATACATCGCCTCTACAGCTGTTTCGATAGCCGCTGCGACCATCGCCGATTCGGAGCCAGCGTCTGCGACTTCATCGCCGTTGAGCGGAAGATCGGTTGTGAAATAGATCTCGAAGATTCGCCTTGCGGACTCCATCGTTGGCCGTTCAATCTTGATCTTCACATCGAGACGGCCAGGACGGAGGATGGCTGGGTCGATGAGGTCTTCCCGATTTGATGCCCCTATCACAATCACATTCTTGAGGGCTTCGACGCCGTCAAGTTCGCTCAACAGTTGTGGAACAATCGTCGACTCGACGTCGGACGAGACTCCCGTGCCCCTCGTGCGGAACAGGGAATCCATTTCGTCGAAGAACACAATGACGGGAACCCCCTCGTCAGCCTTCTCCTTCGCTCGCTGGAAGATGAGGCGAATCTGACGCTCTGTCTCTCCCACGTACTTGTTGAGCAACTCCGGACCCTTGATATTGAGAAAGTAGGAACGCACATCTGCATCCTCGGAATGCTCAGCCACGGCCTTCGCAAGGGAGTTCGCAACGGCCTTGGCAATGAGGGTCTTTCCACAGCCTGGCGGTCCATAGAGCAGAACACCCTGAGGGGGTGAGAGGTCATATTCGGCGAACCGCTCCCTATGCAGATACGGGAGTTCGACCGCGTCGCGGATGACTTCAATCTGGCCTGCGAGGCCGCCGATGTCGGCGTAGGTGATGTTCGGAACTTCCTCAAGTACGAGGTCTTCGACCTCCGGCCGCTCAATTCGTTCAAGCACGAAACCAGTGCGAGGGTCA
>JAQCAA010000127.1 GCA_027728645.1 Actinomycetota bacterium
ACGACGGAGGGGCCTTCATTTCTCTTGCTGATAGAGATAAGGCGGTAGGAGTCGAGATCGCGAACATCCTCTCGGAACTCGGGTTCAAGCTGTTCGCGACCCACGGGACAGCGGGACACCTTGCACGACACTCCATTGCGACGACCCACGTCGACAAAATCGGGGAGGGCGTGTACGACCCCATCAGCCTGATAGAAGAGGCGCGCATCAGCCTCGTCGTGAATACTCCAGCCGGTGGCAAGGCACGTGGAGACGGCAGGCTGATACGTATGGCTGCGAACCGTCAAGGCGTTCCATCAGTCACGACTGCGCAGGGTGGCCTCGCCGTGGCACGTTCGATTCAGGCGGCACGTCTGGCCGACTTGTCGGTTGTGAGCATTCAAGATCACCATGCGGGACTCGGGAGCAGATTGTGAATCTCGATGTGATTCTCGGGCCCCTCCACCTGAGAAGCCCTTTGATCGCAGCATCGGGAACGGTCGGGTCAGTGGTCGACTTTGCAGACAGCGTTGACTTTGCTCTCTATGGAGCTGCGGTTGCGAAATCGGTGTCCCCTGAACCGTGGGAGGGGCGACCTGCGCCGAGGTTGGCTCCAGCCGGTGCCGGCATGTTGAACGGCATTGGAATCCAGAATCCTGGAGTGGAAGCGTGGAAGGCACAGTACGCAAGCAAACTTGCCGCCCTTCCGGTACCAGTGTGGGGAAGCGTTGTTGCGCACGACATTGAGGGGTTTGCGACGGTTGCCGCGGCAATGGCCACTGCTGGTGTTGTGGCTATTGAAGTCAATCTGTCTTGCCCGAACCTCGATGGTTTGCCTTTTGCCCTCGATCCCTCCCTTTCTGCTTCGGTGGTTGCCTCTGTTCGAGAGGCCACCGATCTTCCGATTGGAGCGAAACTTTCACCAGATGCCCAACCCATTGCTGCCGTCGCCGACGCAGTGGCTGGTGCAGGTGCCGACTGGGTTGTGCTCACGAACACGGCGATGGGCGCTCGAATCGATACCACGACCCGCAGGCCGCTCCTATCAGGAACGATCGGGGGCTACTCAGGAGAAGCGCTGCGTCCGATCGCCCTACGTTGTGTCCTCGAAGTTGCAAGAGATGTACCCGATATCCCAATCGTTGGTTGTGGTGGGGTTTCGACATCCGCCGACGCCGTTGAGTTCCTGCTTGCCGGGGCGACATGCGTTGCCATCGGAACCGCTCACTTCGGCGCCCCACGAGTAGCAGGACGAATAGCGAAGGGTCTGCACACATACGGGAGAGCCCACGGCGTGGAACGTGCCAGCGAGCTGATAGGAGCCTACGAACCATGGTAGACAACGGGTCCATTCCGACGAATCCGATCATCGTCGCCCTCGATCTTCCGACGGCTGAGGAAGCGGTACGGGTTGCCAAGATGGTCGCTCCGTATGTCGCAGCGTTCAAGGTTGGTCTGGGATTGCTCTACGGACCGGGTCCAGGCACCATCGACATGCTGGTGCGGCTGGAACGTCCTGTCTTTGCTGATGCAAAACTCAACGACATTCCCTCGCAAGTCGAACGCGCAGCTGAACGTCTCGGCAACCACGGTGCGCGATGGGTAACAGCACACATCGGGGGAGGGCAACCGATGCTCGAGGCAGCGGTTGCTGGGCTCGCACGCGGCTCAGGGCATGCCGCCGGAGGAATTCTTGGAGTCTCGGTCCTAACCTCGCTGTCAGCCAGTGATTTGCTAAGGATTGGGATACAGAGGACGCCGGGTCAGCTTGTCGGCAAGATGTCGAAGGTCGCTGCTGCTGCTGGCTGCGAGGGCATTATCTGCTCCCCTGAGGAACTCAATGTTGTCAGGCAGGCTGCCCCTGGGTTGCTCCGAGTGACACCCGGCATCCGGCCCGTTGCGCTTAACGATGATCAATCGAGAGTTGCCACTCCGATCGAAGCCATTGAACGAGGCGCCTCAATGCTTGTCATTGGCAGGCCGATTACGGCCGCTCCAAACCCTGCAGAGGCGGCCGAGAGGATCCTCTCGGATATCAGCAACGCTCGCGTCGCTGGATGATACGATGGTCGATACGACGGAGTCGATGAGAGGAGAGCATGTGCTCCCAGAGATGACAGATGATCAGCGTGCCGCGGCCCTTGCTCGGGCGCACCTGGCACGAAGAACGAGAGCTGAAATCAAGGCGCTGCTCAAGACCGGCAGTTTGACATTTGCCGATGTACTCCAGAGGGCGACTGAGGACGATCTTGTCGCAGGTACGAGGGTGAAGGCGATCGTCGTTTCGATGCCAGGAATGGGCAAGATAACGACCAAGCGGCTGCTCGAAGAGATCGGGATTGCTGAGAACCGTACACTCCGTGGAATGACACCACGCCAGACCAAGGAGCTCCTTGAGCGCTTCTCCTAAGGGCAGACTGATCGTCATCTCCGGTCCATCAGGCGTAGGAAAATCGAGCATCGTGGATGCCGTCCTGGCACGAACCGATGCTCTTTTCTCGGTATCGGCAACGACACGGTCCGCACGGCCGGACGAGGTCGAAGGAACCGACTACGCGTTCATGACGCGAGAACAGTTCGGCGCGCTCCAAGAGGCTGGGGAGATTCTCGAATCGGCCGAGTACGGGGGCAACCTCTACGGAACCCCTCGAAATGCCGCTCTTCCCCTCGTGGAAGCGGGCCACGATGTGATTCTCGACATCGAGAACGAGGGAGCCAAGCAGATCAGAGCAACCTTTCCCTCTGCCCTCATGATATTTGTCGCACCTCCGAGCCTCGACAGCCTTGCGAAGCGTCTTCTCACGAGAGGTGACACGTCAGACGAAGACATGGCACGACGCCTCGGGGTCGCCGAGGACCAGATGGCCGAGGCGGATGGGCTGTACGACCATGTCGTGGTCAACGACGATCTTGTTGACACCATTGTCGCCGTTCTCGATATACTCAAACAGCCCCTTGAACAGCCTTAGGCTTGAGGCGCACCTCACTCACCCTTCGAACAGGAGCCAAACAACGATGCTTCAGCCACCTATTGGCGCTCTCGTCACCAAGACGGAATCTCGTTTTGGCCTTGTGATTCTGTCTTCGCGGCGCGCACGGCAGATCAATGCCTACTTCCACGAACTCGGCGCGGGCGTCGGCGGCTACGTGCCGCCACAAGTCCACTCTCTTTCGCGGAAGCCCCTCACGATCGCCCTTGAGGAGATCTATGAGGACAAGGTCGTAGTCGCACCAATCGAGGAATAGTTCGTGCTTGCCGGGCGACGGATTGTCCTCGGTGTCACTGGTGGTGTAGCGGCATACAAGGCCGCCTACCTCGCTCGAAGACTGACAGAGCGGGGCGCGGAAGTACGCGTTGTGATGACGCCGGCCGCTACCGAATTTATTGGAACAGCGACCTTTGCAGCGCTTACCGGCAACGATCCGGTTGTTGACCTCTTTTCAGACAAGGACCCCTCTCCTCATACGAGCCTTGCTGCGTGGGCTGATGTTGTCGTCGTTGCCCCAGCGACCGCATCCACACTCTCCAGGCTCGCCTCAGGCGAGTCATCGAATGCGCTGATTGCGACCTTGATCGCCACCACGGCGCCTGTCCTTCTCGCACCCGCAATGCACACGGAGATGTGGGAACACGAAGCAACACGTCACAACGTCGCCACTCTGAAAGAGTGGGGCTACCACATTGTCGAACCTGATTCGGGCGAACTCGCAGGTGGCGATGTGGGTGTCGGCCGGTTGGCAGATCCGGACGCGATCGTCGATGCTATCGAGTCGATCGTCATCAATGGACCGCTTGCCGGCTTGCACGTGATCGTTACTTCTGGAGGGACTCGTGAGGCGATCGACCCCGTGCGCTACATCGGGAATAGATCGAGCGGCAAGATGGGTAACGCTATAGCCCGCGTCGCAGCCGCGCGAGGTGCGACTGTCACGCTCGTGACGGCCGCCGACGCCCCCGATCTCAGTGGAGTCGAAACAGTCTCAGTGGAATCCGCAGACGAAATGGCCCAAGCCGTATGGGGGCGACTCGAGGGATGCGATGTCGCCGTGATGGCCGCTGCCGTTGCCGACTTCAAGCCGTCTGTGCAGGGCACCACAAAGATCAAGCGTGACTCAGGCCTTCCTACGGTCAGCTTTGTTCCGACTGCAGATGTGCTGAAGGGCGTTCACGAATCCGAGAATCGGCCCTTCCTCGTCGGATTCGCAGCGGAGACTGGCGGACTCGAGGACGCTGCGGCAAAGGTCAAACGGAAGGGCGTCGACCTGCTTGTTGGAAACGACGTCTCCCGTTCGGGGTCAGAGTTCGGGTCGGACACCAATCAAGTGACCCTGTTCTATAAAGACGGATCCTCGAAGGCTCTTCCGCTTTTGGACAAGGATGATGTTGCAAAGGCTCTGTGGGATGAGATCGTGGCCCTCAGGGGTGCGATCTGACCGTGGGTCTGGCATGTCAGGTCGTCCCAGAAATCCCGTCGTTTGCGGTTGATGACGGATTCACGTATCTCGTCCCGGATGGGATGGCGGTCAGCGTTGGGTCCATCGTCAGGATCAAGGTCAGCGGAAGACGCCTCGCTGGCTATGTGACCGCGGTGTTCCAGGCTCCGGAGGGCAGGAAGCTGTTGCCGCTGTTGAGCGTGACCGGTTCGGCACCGGTGTTTGACACCGAACTGCTTGAAATTTGCCGCTGGGCAGCTGCACACTATGTCGCAC
>JAQCAA010000014.1 GCA_027728645.1 Actinomycetota bacterium
AAGCCGGTCGAATACCGCAGGGAGCGCCGCGCCAGCCATTCCGTTGCCGCCATCGACCGCGATGCGGAGAGCACCGATCGACTCAGCTGCGGTGGCAGCAAGGACGTGATCAACATATCCGCTCCTGAGATCCGCTTCCACAACCGTGCCGATCCTGCTGCCTCGTTCCAGACCCGACTCAGCCATCGCTCGAATCTCGAGCAGGCCAGTTTCTGCACCGACGGGCGCTGCACCAGGCTGACAAAACTTCAACCCGTTGTACTCACCGGGATTGTGGCTCGCCGTGATCACGACACCTGGGAGGGAGAGAGCACCGGACGCGTAATAGAGCAAGTCGGTGGGAATCTCACCAATCAGTCGGACATTTACGCCCTGCCCGGTGATTCCCGCAATGAGGGCATCACGAATGGCTGGAGAAGAGACACGACAGTCATGGCCGACAATTACCTCGGGAGCGTCCACGAAGGCTCCAAACGCTGCTCCGATTCTTTCGGCAATGGCCTCGTCGAAGTCGTCCGGGACGATGCCACGCACATCGTACGCTTTGATGATGTTGGAAAGGTCCATTGGGTGGACTTTACGGCTAGGGCAAGTACTCGTTCGGGATTCCCATCTCTAGACTTGCCGTCGATGGCCAACGAACCGCAGCGATCGATAACGATCGTGATCCCCGTCCACAACGAAGCATCCTTTCTGCCAGGTGCGCTGCCGCAGTTATTCGAGGAGATGGCAAAGGTAGCGGGCGCTGACATTTCGGTTCTCATCGTCGAGAACGGATCGGCAGACGGGACCGGTGATCTTGTCCGTGCGGCTATGGAAACGATCTCGAACCTTGACATCATCGAACTTCCAGATCCGAACTATGGCGCTGCGATGCGTCAAGGCTTTCTTGCATCAACTTCCGAGTGGGTGGTCAACTTCGACATCGACTACTTCTCTGGTGCGTTCCTTTCACAGGCCCTCGCGCTCGTAGACGAGGCAGACATCGTGCTCGCATCCAAGCGCGCTGAGGGCTCAGACGATCAGCGAGGCTTCGTGCGACGTTTCGCAACATGGACCTTCAATCAGGTGCTCCGCTTTGCGCTCGGCTCGTCGGTATCCGACACCCACGGGATGAAGCTCGTCAGGCGCGAAGTTGTGGATCAGATCGTTCCGAAGGTGATCTCCACCGTCGATCTGTTCGACACCGAGCTCGTCGTAAGAGCTGAAAAGGCAGGGTTCCGAATCGCAGAGCTTCCAGCATCAGTCGTTGAACTCCGCGAAGCGAAGTCGAACCTCCTCAAACGTGTCCCAAGGACCCTCAAGGGTGTATGGAGAATCCGAGCAGCGCTTCGCTCAGAGGACAGATAGCGGAGGACAGAGGACAGAGGACAGAGGACAGAGGACAGACCGGCAATGGGTGGGTTCAGCTTTCCGTTCTGAAAGCTGAGAGCTGAAAGCTGAAAGCTGCGAGCTGCGAGCTGCCCTACGAGGTTGGAGTTTCCGTGACTCGCAGCGCTTCTATCTCGGCATTCCGCGATTCCTCTTCTCCGCCCAGAGCGTTTGAGAAGACCACGTCTCTGTAGCCGGCAAGTTTCGGAAGAATGAGCAGTCCTGCAGCAAAGATCAGCGCCACGTTGTAGCCCAGATTGTCAAGAGGACCGAAGAGTTGATCCGCTGCCCCGACAATGGCAGCCGAGATCACATACGCGGCGATGTTGATCCCAAAAAAGGTGGCCGTTTCCTTGCCAGACACCTTCCCGTCAGTGAGTTCGAAAGTCCACCGACGGTTGATCAGATACGACATGAACGTGGTGAGGGCAAAAGAAAGCGTCAGCGACCAGAACCATCCCCAGTCCATAGCAAGAAACACGTTGAACAAGGCGAGTGAAACAACAGTGTTGAGAACACCGACCAGGCCTACTTTGATCGCCTGAACGAACGACGCCCTGTTCGCAAAGGTTCGGAGATACTTGTTCATGCAATGGCCTTTGACTTTCGACGCTGTACTGCGGCGTAGCTGATGAGGCCCACGATCGTGAAGATCGTCAAGGCGTTACCAAGATTCTCGGCCCAAGTATTGGCGAACTGAAGATGTACGTCCTCTTCAGTGGGGATGACAAGCATCAACGATGGAGCAACCCGATAGACGCCTTCGGCACCATCGGACCGCCAGTTCGGGAAGTAGGAAACCTTCACCAGGTGCGGAACACCAACGGCATCAGTTGAAAACGACACGTCGTGGTCTCCAAACCCGGTGACGGTGGGGTTCCCAGTGACTTCGTAAGGACGAATGTCCGTCAGCCGCTCCTCCACCGCAGTAACCCGTCGCCAGTCGTCCGGTCCGTCCTCGACGAGCCAGACATCAAGGTTCTCAACATCGTCGTACCACTCAAGGGCAGCGTCCACAAAACTCTGCTCGCCCGCCCACACCACAGGCTCGTACGACGCAACGTCGATGAGGTCAGATTCAGGAAGAGCAAATATCGTCCATGGAGCGGACTCGCCGAGCACAGGAAGGCCATACTGGAGCGCCTCGTTTCTTGCCTCGTCCGTATAGGACACGTAGTACGCCACGTCGTACACAGCCAAATGAGGAACCCCACGTTCAAAGTCCATGCCGCGATAGTTCAAACCGCGTACGGGATTCGAAGGCGACCGGCTGACTTCTGCCGCGTTGAGAAAGTGAAACGGAGTTGTGAGAGAACTCTCGAAGAACAGGCCTTCCATTGAGGGGTGGCCCTCCGACCAGAACGGAAAGAGCATGAGGGCCATGGGCGTCCCATACTTGTTCATCTCGTTGTTGGCTTCCCACATGATGCGTCCGTCAGGGAGCTCATCAACAGTCTCCATGAGTGCTTCATACTCGTTCCAAACGGTCTTGCCTTCGTAGCCCTCGAAATTCCACTTCACCCAGCCAGGGAGGTCATGCATCGAAACTGCGGCCACTCCGATCATGAGCACACATGCCACACCCCCGGACACCAGTGCGGCGCTGCGTTGGTGGACGAAACGCCTTGCGATCGCCGCAGACGCAAGCGCTATTGCGATACCGGCGAACACGAACATCCCGAAATACCAATACGGCAGGAGACGGGCGTTGTACAACATTGTCAATCCGAGCTCGGAAATGAGGAAATAGCCCACGAGCGGACCGACCGTCAACAACAGAAATATGCCGACGCCGTCCCTGCGGAACAGCGTCCAAAGAATCCCGACGAGTCCGACGACAAGTACCGGAACGAACTCACCGGGAATAGGTGATCCGGGGTTTGAGTCACCGAGGATCGCGGTGACGGGCGACCATCCCATGTCAGACGTCATTCCGCCAAAGACTCGAACCCCGAGAGCCAGGCTCCAAAACGCCGAAAGACCAAAGCCAACCGCATACGTTGTCAAGAGCCCAAGAGCACCTCTTGCTGATTCCCTGACTCGGCTCTTGTCAGAGATCAGGGCCGCGATCGGGCCGGCGAGCAATGGAAGCGTTGCGAAAACGACCACGATCGTGGTTATTACATGAGACATCGCCGTGAGCCCAAGCACGATTGCCGCCCACGGTTCAAAGATCTTCGCGTTGCGGTAATTCCGGACCGCCATCCCGACGAACAGGATGGACAGGGCGAACGACCACGAGAAGGAGAACTCCCCTGCAAGGGTCGACTTGATGTTCGCACCAAATATCGAGAAGCTCTCCATGAACACGAACAGGGAGCCAGCAACTGCTCCGAGGACCGCTACATACCGTGTGAACCCTTGGAGCTTGACGAAGAAGTACGCGCAGGTTGGGAGTGCGACGAGGCCGAGAATCGTGACAATCTTGAACGCGACCCCGTATGGGAGAAGGACATCCAGGGCCACTGTTACGAGAGCGGGCAGAGGGAAGTAGAAGTACATCGCTGGGAAGCCCGCGTACCAGTCCATACTCCAGCCCAGAATTCGCCCTTCGGAAAGGAGATCCTCCACGAGCACTTTCGGCAGGAGGACATGTGCGCCCATATCGCCACCCGTCGGAGTGTTGTCAACGAGGAGATACGGAATCCGAAATAGCCCTTCGAGCCCTCCGCCCAGCTGGCCAAGAACGCCAGACACTACGAGAAGGATCAGGGCCGTGGGGGCACCAATCAGCGTCACGACGAACCACTTCGGCACCGTCGAGACCTTCGACGGAGCTAGGGGAACGTCTTCTTTGAGCACAGGGGGCTCAGGGGGAGCTGCAATGGACACGACAGCAGGTTAGACGACGAGCGAAAACAGTCGAGTCCGTAGGACGAATTGGGTCAATCACGCACGAGATCGATAATGCCGTCTACGGCCACAGCCTCGCCGTCTTTGTCCCACCAACGTGCCTCACAGACGTGACAGGAGCAGAACACGACCTCGGTGCCGTCTGGAAGTTCCATCTCGATCTGTATGACCGAACTTTGCCCACACGACACGCAGACCAAACCCGTATCAGGTGCGTTTTCCACATGCCCTCCAGTACTCAAGTCGCAGCCCTACAACATTCCCAGTATGCCAGCCAGTAACGATATCCATGCATTGTTCAGAACCGTCGCCATCGCGAGTGGTTCAGAGCAGCACCATCATCAGTCGGAAGAGCCGTCTTGTATGCCTTCTGGCATGTCGACATCTCTCCCGAGGTACTTGGACCGCTGCTTGCCATCTTCAGTCCAATAGGCGTAAACATAGGGACCGTGCGGGCACCTCGTGCATGAGTCCTTGCCGCACTTGACCATCTGACGCCTCACTTTGACATCGGGGCCCATGTCGGGGAACGAATGACCCCTCTTCTCCAGCCGAGCCCTAGCAAGCATCACCAGCCGCCGGAGCTCGGGTTCTTCCATCTCCCTGACTGCATCGAGTACATCCCTGTCGATCGCCATCAGAGTCCGTGCCCGTCGCGCACAGAAGCCTCCGGCAGTGGCAAGGCGGTTCTTGCTCGGCGATCCATCGTGGTCCAACCGCGGGGCGCCGAGAACCGGGAAGCGTGGACGTCGCAGAGAAGAATCCCGTCGTAGACCTTCTCGTGGCCTCGGGCGTCATCGAGGAAAGCCTTGGCGTCGGAATGGTGATACGTGAGGACAGTCGTCGTCCTCCCGTGACAGCGAATACAGGATGGCATCATGGAGAACCAAGCTAGGCATCGAGATCGGCGGCTCCAAGAACCCAATATTCAATCGGCCGGTAGGCCGAGGTTTCAATGGGTTTCGATGCCCGCCTTCCGGGCGGCAGTCGCGATCGCACGCTTCGAAGGCACTCCAGTGAGAACCGAGACGGCCTCCGAGGACGCGTTGAGAAAGACAGTAAGCGGCACAGCAACAACTTCCCACGCTTCGAGGCGGTGAGGTTCAAGCTCATGGGTGACCTCCCGAAATGGAATCGAAGCAATCTTGAGCCGCTCGATCGCACGCCTGCAATTCGAGCAATCGGTAGACGTGAACATCACCACGCCTGGACGGTCGCCAATGTCGCCAACAACGACGGAAGGATGAACCGGCTTGCGCATGCGTGAGCTGATACATGCGACGAGGGCTGCGGCGCCAATCACGGCAAGTGCAATCAGGATCCTGACCCAGGCCTCGCTCACAGCGTCGCAACTCCTGCGACAAGCGCCACGCCGCGGTCGCCAACGATGGTCCATGCAACCGATATCGGTGCATCCGCAGAAACAGAGACACCGTGGATGCCGATACCGACATCAATGGGAACGGCCTGGGTAGTTCCTGGTTCAACGAAGATCGTTATCGGGGCAATGTCGCCGTCTGACAGCGGCAACAGCGATACGGCAGCGACTTCACTGCCAGTATTCATAACCCACACCGTCGTTTCCGAGTCGAGGAGAGTGTCAAGCGGGACCATCCAGTTCGGAGAAGGTGTCGAGGCGCCCACTGTTCCGGCGAGTCCCTTGATAAACACCTCGACGGTATCTGGAGGAACCGTCGTTGTTTGGTCGGCGCCTGTGGTCGTGGTGACCCCAGGCTCCTCGCCCTCTCCCAAGGAATCAAGATCGCCCGTCGGCACGACAGCAATAACCGAAGCCGCAATCGGGCTTGACGCTCTCACGCTCACACCAAAGGGAGGCGCTGCGATGTCTGAAAGCGGAATCAGCTGCGGCGCGGAGCTGTCTATAACGATTTCTCGTGCTGCCACGACGGTTCCGGACTCCGTCACGACGTCGACAGTCACAGTCACCCCGTCATCGCCAGCAGACATCACAGCAATGAATGGTTCCAGGAGCCCTGGTGTAACGATTGGGAAGTCCCAAGTCTGAGATGGAGTCGTTCCGGGCCACATCGCCTCGCCTCGTTCATCGGTCCTGATGATGGCCGGTATGACAAGCCCGCTGGTCGCCTCGACTCTGAAGGCCAGTTCGTCGCGAAGATCAAGGAACGGTTCAAGATCGATTGTCGTCCACGAGCGTCCGCCTACATCAATGCTCTCGAGCTCAGCAACGAGGTCGAGATTGAATTCCGAATACGGAGTGATCGTGACATCGGCGTTGTCGGCGAACGGGTTGAACAGCCTGATTGTCGTGAACGTGCCAGCCTTCGTCGATCCACCGGTGAGGAACCAAGTCTTGGGGACTGACACTGCACAACGGTCCCCTGCAAGGAACCCGTCAGAACGCTGAAGCGCAGCGACCGCTGCTGGGCCATCGCTGACCTCGATGGTCGCTGGAGATTCTCCACGACGAGTGACGGTTCCAACATCGGTTCCGGAGCCTGCGGGGCCCACCATGTTGAATAGGAATTCGGTTGGCTCCGTATTCGAGATCGGATCGAGCAGTGTCATTGCGACGTCCACAGTTGCGTCTGAGCCAACGACGATGTTGGTATCGACGACATCCCCAGCCTCAACCCATGGGCAATACCACGCGCTGGGACTTGCGACAGCACCATCATCTTGGCTCACATTCTGATCGCCAAAATCTGGTCCAGGTCCAGCCGGTGGAGCGACTTGGACGATTCCGACGATTCCGAATATCGAGGCGACAAGAAACGGCAGGAGTTTCCTCATCGCAGTCTCCTGCCGATGGCGACAACTGAGAACAAAGCAACTATTGAAATCAACACGAGCCATGCCTGTGTCCTGCGAGGACCATCTGGGGTGTATGTCACGACGCCGTCGCTTGCAGAAACCTCGTTCATTTCCCCAACGGTGACCCTCGGGGGTGGCCCCCAGCCCTCGTCGGCGTTCTCAGCAACAAATACTCTCCTTGATTCTTCTGGCTCACCCGAGTAGGTCCACCCTACGCGGGCCCATGAGTTGAGCTCCGAGGTGAGGGCTCTTCCGACAGGTTCGATATCGGTTACAAATGCCGTGTTGCCGGTGCTTGCCGACAGCGGGAGAAGATCGAGCTGACCCGCAAAGACGTTCCGCCAAGCAACGGAGGCCTCGTCAGCGCCGCGGTCGGAGCTATCGCCCATCACCACGATCCAATGAATGCCAAACGAGGCCAGTTCGCCTCCGGCTCGACGTGTTTGACCCGCAATAATTGCTTCAAGTTTCGCCGCGAGCAGGTCGTCGAATCCAAGTGGCGGTCCAAGGCGCGCCTCTCCGAGATCGGGCACATCAGCCGAGATGACCTTGTACGAGCCGCCGCGGATTGTTCGGGAGTCACCTGGCAGGAGTTCTGATGGCCCAACCACGAGCACGCGTGCCCGCAAAGCCTCACCCTCGTTGGCCTGCGTGAACCCCAAAGCCTCGACGTAGAGGTCACCTGGCAAGCCGGCACGTCCACCAATCACGATTGTAAGAGAGCCCACGACGAGCAGAAGAACGCCAACGGTTCCTGCGGCGAGAGCGAAGCGGAGTCCCCTCGCGATCCCTGGACTAAGCACGGAGTCGGCTACCACAGCAATGACGACGGCAAGACCGAGCCCCGCGATGGCGAGCGAAACAGATTCCGTCTCGACCCCATAGCCAAAGTCACCTGAACGTGCGCCGAGGAATCCAGCGGCAGCAAGGAGTGTCCCCCAGCCGGCAACAACGCCAAGCCCCATTCGGCCGGCGCCAACTGCCGCCAATGCCACTGTGCCTCCGGCGACAGCGAGAACTGGAGATACGTGCCAGAAGGCATAACCCTCCTCGGCTATTCCAATCAGATCAGCGCTCCAAATCCATGGAGAAAGCAAAAGCGCCCCTCCCGCGGTGCCGACGAGCGCGAGTATCAGGGCCAGCCAGGCGTCTGGGTCGGTTAGCTGGATCACGGCGTAGACCCCGAGAGCCGGTGCTACGACGAGAAGCATCAGCGGAGAAACCGCTCCGAGTACACCAAACACGAGAATGACACTCGCCATCCGTACGGCGGCATTCCACGTTCCGTTCGAAACGGGTGCCAAGCAGAGTCTCAGTGCCCATGGCAGGACCCCAAGAGCCACGGTGGTGCCGAGGTGTGTATTCCCTGAGATACCTTGCGCAGTTGGGCCAGCAACGTATACAAGACCTGCGATAAGTGCGGGGGCGGCGGCAACGGACCACGTTCGCAGGAGCCGCGTCATTCCCCAAATCCCAGCGAGCATCGAACCGGCAGTAAGCAGGTAGGCCGCAAGCGTTGTCGAATTCAGAGTGACGACCTTTGCGATTCCAGCAATCGCCAGGAGCGGCCTTAGCGGATCGGGGCTGCCGAGCCCCGCGGGGTTCCATCCACCTGCGTATCCCGCAATTGCATTCCACCCATTCGAAGGGAGGGGCAGTGTGAAGCCAACTGCCGGGAGTCCATCAGACCAAATATTTCGCGACGAGAGCAGAACAAAAACGATCGCGAGCGCTCCAACGACGAACGCTGGCTCTCGCACATCGTTGCCTATCGATTCCACCGACAAGCGATCGTCGCCAGGGAGTCTGCGCCGCAAAGCAGCAGCCACTTCCTGAACCAGCTCCGAAACTTTGACACTTCCGCGCCGCTGGAACCTGAACAGCTCGGGATCACCCGCGACTCGGCCCCTTCTCGCGAATCGACGCGAACTGATGGTGTTCGGAAGCTTTAGGACGTTCCAAGCCCACGACTTCGCGAAGTCAGCGAACAGCCACTTCCCAAGGAACATCGAGACGAACGCCTGGACAAAGCCGATGGCGAAGTCAACAGGTATCGTCCAAACGAGTGTCAGAGGTCCGTAGACCTTGAACATCGAACGGATCCGCGACGCCTCACGCTTCCACCTGGAGCCTGTCTCGTCTTCTCGATAGTCCACCACTGAGGCCGGGGTCACAATGATTCGTGCCCCTTTCAGGCGTGCCCGTTGGGCCAGATCGACGGCTGCCTCCCGAGGGGTCATCTGAGGGTCGACTCCTCCAAGCCCGGCCAATAGGTCTCGTCGGACCATCATGGAAGCGCCTGCGACAGCCGCGACCTCTCGAACCACGTCGTACTGACCTTGATCCCGTTCAGCCGAGTCCATGCCGGTGTATGGGACACAGAATGCGTCGGTGACGAGCCCAACTGAGATAAGCGAGTCGTCGTTCTTCCCGACAATCTTCGAACCGCCGATGCCAGCGTCTGTTCGCTCCATGTCGGCAACAAGGGAAGACGCTGCGTCAGGACGGGGAGAGGCACCTTCTCTCAAAATCCACAGATGGGTGACCGCAGGAGGCAGACTCGAAACGACCTCGTCGAAGGTAGGCCTGGTCACAACCCTGCGACCGGCAACGGTGGCATCGCCAACCGCGGTGTCGCCGACGACGACCACTCCAACCTGCTCGTACACTTGGGCGTCGAGCGCCGCAAGCGTCGCTTCGATTCCGCCCCCGGGATCTGCGAGCACAATGGTCGCTACCAAAGCTTGGCGTGTGGACGTCATTGACATGTGAGGTGCATTCTGGAGTCAAACCGGCGTTACTTCAATCACCGAGTGACTTTGCTTGCCGGTGGAGTGGGCGGCGCCAAGATGGCCCGGGCGCTTCGCTCGGTCCTCAACCCTGGCCTGTTGACTGTCGTCGTCAATGTTGGCGACAACACTCAACGATACGGCGTTCACATCGCTGCCGACCCTGACACCATGCTCTACACCCTGTCTGACACGGTCGGTCCGAACGGGTGGGGAAGGGCAGATGACACATTCGCCGTCATGGATGAACTCATCAAACTGGGCGTTGACACTTCGATGTCGCTTGGTGATAAGGACATGGCCTTGTGCGCTCTTCGCGCCTCAAGACTCGCGACAGGCGAGCCACTTTCATCAATCACTTCAGACCTCGCGGATCGGTTCGGTCTCGTTGACCTGACGCTCCTGCCGGCGACCGATGACCCTCTCGAAACATTCGTGCAGACGGAAAAGGGCGAGTGGCTCGACTTTCAAACCTACTTCGTCGACCGTCATCATTCCGACGGTGTTGCGGCGCTTGCCTATCACGGATCGCCGACGGCCAGTCCTGCTCCCGGCGTCATCGAAGCAATCGAAGCCGCCGATCTGCTCGTCATCGCGCCCTCCAATCCTCCATTGTCGATTTGGCCGATTCTCGCTGTAGGTGGAATCGAGGCGGCAGTGCGGGTACACCCGCAGTCGGTTGCGGTCAGTCCGCTCTTCGGAGGAAAGCCTCTCAAGGGTCCGGCCGATGCCGTCATGAACGGCGTTGGTTTGCCGAGCGGGACTGAAGGCGTGCTCGAGGCTTACTCCGGGCTGATTCAAACGCTGTTCATCGATCATGGAGACGCAGGTGACGCATCGCTTGGGACCGCACACAACGTCCAGGTCGTTGCTGCTAACACGAGGCTCGACCACGATGGCGGTCCCGCATTCGCAACAACACTTCTCAACGAGATGAAGCCATGATTCATATTCCCCACCTCGCCATCTACCCAGTGACAGGTATCCCCGAGATCGAGCCTGGCGACGACGTGGCAGGTGCCATCGTCGAATCCGCCGCCCGCAGCGGCATCGGGATCCTCGACAAAGACATTGTGGTCGTGACGCACAAGGTCGTATCCAAAGCCGAGGGTCAGATTCGGGCGATTCCCGATGAGGAGACGTACCGCAACCTTGTCGAGAGCGAAGCAGTCCGGATCGTGCGCCGGAGAGGAGACCTCGTCATCACGCAGACCAAGCACGGATTCATCTGTGCAAACGCAGCGGTTGACCGCTCGAATGTGGCCGGCGGCTATGCGATCTTGTTACCAGTGGACCCCGACCGCTCAGCGAACCGTTTACGGACCCTGATCGAACGAGCAACCAACACCTCCATCGGTGTCATCATCACCGACACCTTTGGACGCCCGTGGCGAAGAGGCCTGACGGATGTTGCGATCGGAATATCCGGGCTTCCAGCGGTCGTGGATCTGCGAGGCACGACGGACTCGCATGGCAATGTGCTTGAGGTGACAGAAGTCGCTGCCGTGGACGAGATCGCCAGCGCGGCGGACTTGGTCATGGGCAAGGCAACGGGCATCCCAGCCGCAATTGTCCGAGGGCTCGACCTGGTCGGAGACGGGCGGGTAAGCGACTTGATCAGACCGCCGAACGAAGACCTGTTCCGGTAGATCATGCCTGAACTCCCAGAGATCGAGTCGTACATCCATTCGCTCAGCGAGAGGGTCATTGGCGCGACACTCGACAGTGTTCGGATCGGTTCGTTCTCACTTCTCCGGACCTTCGACCCGCCAATCGAAGCCGTCTTTGATTCAACCGTCGAGCATCTCCACCGGATCGGCAAGCGAATATCCATCGACCTCTCTGGTGGGTTGCATCTTGTCATCCACCTCATGGTTGCTGGTCGCTTCAAGTGGACAGAGGAACCGAAGCCGCTTCCAAAGCGCGGAGGGCTCGCAAGTTTTGACTTCTCAACTGGGTCTCTGCTTCTCACCGAGGCAGCAACAAAACGCCGTGCCTCGCTTTCTATCGTTCGCACCGAGGACTTAGATGCCGTGGACCCAGGCGGTATCGAGGTCTCGACCGCGACCGCAAGACAGTTTCGCGATGCACTTTTGACCAACAGACACACACTCAAGCGGGCGCTCACCGATGCGAGATACATCTCGGGAGTCGGTGGAGCGTTCGCAGACGAGATTCTCCACGCAGCGAAGCTCTCGCCGACACAAATGAACACCAACCTGTCTGACACCGAGATGAAGGCTCTCTTGGGCGCAACCAAGAAGGTGCTCAACACGTGAACCAAGAAACGGATTCAAGAAACGGGTGATGGCTTCCCAACGAAGGTGACAGCATTCCACCCAGACATGGCGGTCCATGGGAAGTTCGGCGACCCGTGTCCGGTCTGCGGTGCCCCGATCCAACGCATCGTCGCAGGAGCACGAGAAACGAACTATTGCCCCGGCTGCCAAACCGGAGGCAAAATCCTCGCAGACCGATCCCTGTCACGACTCCTGAAAGACGACTGGCCAAAGACGTTGGATGAACTGTGAGGACAGAGGACAGAGGACAGAGGACGGCGTCGGAAACCCGATAACCGATGTCCGACAGAACTGGCGGCCGCGGGCATCTGGTTCTGAGGGCTGAGAGCTGAAAGCTGAGAGCTGAGAGCTTCGACTACCGCTCGAAGCAAAATTCGTTGAGGCGGTAGGCGGATCCGAAAGCCGAAGATCTATTTCTGTCGTGCCCAGTCGACGGTGCGGTCAATGCCTGCCTCGAGGGTTGTCCATGGTTCCCAGCTGAGGTGGGCTTTGGCTGCTGACGAGTCGAGGCAGGAGCGGAGTTGCTCTCCGCGCTTGGCTGAGGCCATTACCGGAGCAACGTCGATACCGGTTGATCCAGCAATGGTGTCGTAGAGCTTGAGAATCGACGTCTCAACACCGGTGCCAATGTTCAGATAGCGAGAACCGCCAATCCGGGAGGCTCTGAGCATTGCGTCTGCCACATCCTCGACGAACACGAAGTCCCGTGTCTGGAGGCCGTCACCAAAGATCGTCGGAGCCTTGTGTGCAAGAAGCGAGCCGATGAAGATCGCCACAACGCCAGCCTCCCCATGCGGATCCTGTCTCGGTCCGTACACATTCGCGAAGCCAAGGGACATGCAATCGATGCCGTAGGTTCGGTCGTAGTACTCGAGATATTGATCGACAACGGCCTTCGACACTCCGTACGGCGACTCGGGTTTCCGCTCCTGGGTCTCAGGCGTTGGGATATTGAACGTATCTCCGTAGGTCGCTCCGCCAGAAGATGCAAAGACGAATCGTTGGGCGTTCCCGTGTCGGGCTGCCTCGAGAACGTTCACCGTGCCAAGCACGTTCACCCGCACATCCATCACAGGATCTGCCACGGACTGCCGCACATCAATCTGAGCGGCGAGATGGAACACCGTTTGGGGCTGGAAGTTTCGCACAACGTCCACCACCTCATTGCTCGACACATCAATCTGGTGAAGCGTCACATTTCCACTCGCCCTAGCCGCCTTGAGGTTTGCGATAGAGCCTGAGGAAAGGTCGTCGAGGACGAGCACCTCATGGCCTTCGTCTACGAGGAGATCGACAAGATTCGATCCTATAAACCCTGCACCGCCTGTGACAACGGACTTGATCATCGTCACACCTTCGGAGGAAGGTTTTCGACAAAGAATGCAACGAGTCGATCGATCGTGTCCGCGTACCGCTCCTCGTCGAATCCCTCAGAAGCAGCATCCCAGAATCCGGTGGCTCCGGTGGGGTATACAACAAACGTCGTCTGTGGAATCTGTTCACGCCGAGCAACTGACTCGTCAACATCAGTCGACTCGTCGCCTCTCGACAAGATGGCCAACCCGGCGACATCTGCCGTTCTCAGTTGGTCGGCTGTCACATCATCGATCGTGGACGCAACGAGCACGCTTGCTACCACCCTGCCATCTGTTTCGGCTAGGGCGGCGAGGTCGAAAATGCCTCTACCGAAACACAAGGTGCCGTACCCGAATTGAGCGTTGGACCACGCCCCTGAAGGGTCGGCAAGGAAAGCCGAAACGGCTCTAGATACTGAAAGGTTTTCCCGGTGGGAGCTTGTGAGGTCAGGAGCAAGGGCAGCAATGCCGTGCCGAGCAAGGACACGGCAGATGTCTTTGACCGTGCTCGTTGGGAGTGGTTCAGGTCCAAAGACGAGCACGGTTGGCCATTCGCCGCCAAAGTCCGGTCTCGATAAATACCCACCCAATGTGCGCGGACCAGCCGGCACACTTGTGCTGTGGAAAATGATGTCTGTTGTGCCTTCGCCTGTCTGAACAGCCACGCCTCGTGATCCTCCTGATCGCACCGCAGGCTAGCGCCAACCGCGCATATGGACGTCCCCGGCGTGAACCGCAATATTGCCCTCAGACGTCGTGACCACAAGTGCTCCAGACTCCGTAATCGAAGCAGCGGTTCCGGTGCCGCCCTCCCACGCCACTTCTCGCCCCAGGGTGACAGACAGCGCCTCGTAATCTGAGGCTCGCCAAACTCCCGATTCGGCTTGCAGTTCAGCGAGCAACGCAGTCGCCCAAGCCATCGCAAGCTCGGTTGCAGCAGTCGGTCCTGGGTCGTCGCTGAAGATCGCAGCAGCACCCTCAATTGGATCGGCCCACCACAGATTGATGCCACAACCAACCGTCATCCGGTTGCCCGAAACCTCGACAAGAATTCCCCCTGCCTTGCCGTCGGGCACGAGGATGTCGTTCGGCCATTTCAGCGATGCGACGACGCGGGCGATCAAGGCAATCTCCTCGCTCACCACGACGCCTGTAATGAGCGGAACAAGCGTGCGATGCTCTGGTTTCCAATTCGTGTCAACAGCGAGCGAGGAGAACATCGCACGGTCGGGCTGCTGCCACGATCTGCCTTGTCGACCCCTGCCTTTGACCTGGCGATCAGCAACAACCAACACGGGGGAACCTGTGTTGGCGAACCGCCGTGCGGCCTCGTCCTGTGTTGAACCGACTTCGGTCAAGTGCACGATGTCGTAGGGTGTAGCCATATCCGATCCAAGTGAGTCGAAGTCACGTGACATCTGGCGAGCCTACCCGTCACCACCCTGCCGACCACGCCGAATCCGGAGGAACGGTGAGCACAGAAGACAAGATCGAGAAACTCCGAAGTCTGCGGACAGAGTCTGGGCAGGCTGACAATCAGCGCGCCGTTGAACGCCAGCATGACGCTGGCAAGCTGACCGCACGCGAGCGCATCGACCTTCTCGTCGACAAGGGTTCATTCCAAGAGATCGACCCCTTTGTCAGACACAAGAGCCAAGGTTTCGGAATCGAAGAGAGGCGTCCGCTCGGTGACGCGGTTGTCACCGGCTGGGGAACGGTCGACGGCAGGAACGTCATGGTTTTTGCAGAAGACTTCACTCGTTTCGGGGGGTCGCTTGGGGAAGTCGTTGCTGACAAGATTTGCAAGGTCCTTGACCTCGCCATGCAGACAGGTACCCCTGTGATCGGACTCAAGGACTCAGGAGGAGCCCGCATCCAAGAAGGTGTCGTCGGCCTTGACGGATACGGACGAATCTTCGAGCGCAATGTCAGGGCGTCGGGCGTCATCCCTCAGATCTCGGTGATCATGGGCCCATGCGCTGGTGGCGCTGTGTACTCGCCAGCCCTGACTGATTTCATCTACCAAGTCGAAGGCACCTCTCACCTCTTCATTACCGGTCCAGATGTCATCAAGACCGTCACCGGCGAAGAAGTCACGATGGACGAGCTTGGTGGTGCCCATACCCATTCGTCAACCTCTGGGGTCACCCACTTTGTCGTCGCTGATGACAGAGAAGCAATGGAAGAGGTCCGATACCTGCTGTCGATGCTTCCGTCGAACAACATGGAAGTTGCGCCGTTCTTCACACCAACCGATGCCGCGGATCGCTCAGGTGAGGAACTCACCACGATCATCCCAGACTCGTCCAACCAGCCATACAGCGTCATTGATGTCATCGAAAGCATCGTCGACAATGGGGAGTTCTACGAGGTCCACGAACATTGGGCTGGCAACATCGTCGTCGGTCTTGCACGACTCGACGGATATACCGTCGGGATTGTCGCGAACCAACCAGCGGTCCTCGCAGGCACGCTCGATATCGACGCATCGGTCAAAGCCGCAAGGTTCGTCCGGTTCTGCGATGCATTCAATATCCCGCTCATCACTCTCGTCGATGTTCCGGGCTTCCTTCCTGGCGTTGACCAGGAACACGGTGGGATCATCCGACACGGGGCCAAGCTGCTCTACGCATTCTCGGAAGCCACTGTGCCGAGGGTCACGGTCATTCTGCGAAAGGCCTACGGAGGCGCCTACCTGGTCATGAACTCAAGGGCCGTGAGAGCCGACGTGGTGTTCGCTTGGCCGACCGCCGAGATTGCCGTCATGGGGGCCCAAGGTGCAGTCAATGTGATCTATCGGAGAGATCTTGCAGACGCAGACGATCCAGATGCCGCGAGGGCTGACCTCGTCAGCGACTACGAGAAACAGTTCAACAACCCGTATGTAGCTGCCGAACGAGGATTGGTTGACGATGTGATTGAGCCGCGAGAAACGCGGCCACGCTTGATTCGGGCAATGGAGATGCTTAGGAACAAGCGAGAAACGCTTCCCCCGAAAAAGCACGGCAACATCCCGCTGTAGTGGTCGGCTCAAGTCCGGTAACGCCATGAGGCCCCGGTTGGTCGAACTGACACGAACCCGACTGGCAAGTCCGTACCCGAACCGACCTCATCTAGGATGCAACTCGTGGAATCCATCCTTATCGCAAACAGGGGCGAAATCGCCGTTCGCATCATTCGTGCAGCCAGAGACCTTGGCATTCGCACGATCGCTGTGTATTCAGAGCTCGATCGTGACGCTGTCCATACGTCGATGGCAGACGAGGCATGGAATGTGGGTACCGCTCCAGCCGCAGACTCGTACCTCAATGTGCCTCGAATCCTAGAGGTCGCTGCGGAGTCGAAGGCCTCGGCCATCCACCCCGGATACGGGTTCCTCGCTGAGAACGCTGCTTTTGCGCAGTCGGTCATCGACGCAGGCCTGATCTGGATCGGTCCTCCGCCAAGCGCTATCCAGATGATGGGCGACAAGATCGAATCACGCATTGCTGCAGAGGCGGCAAAGGTCCCCGGCGTCCCAGGAACAAACGAGCCGCTCACAAGTGCAGATCAGGTCAAAGCATTCGCAAAGAAGCACGGGATGCCGGTCGCCATCAAGGCTGCAGCCGGCGGAGGTGGTCGAGGCCTCAAAGTGATCAGGGACATCGAAGAGATCGATGCAGCGTTCGAGTCGGCAGGCCGAGAGGCGAAAGCCTGGTTCGGCAACCCTGCTGTCTACGTGGAGCGATATCTCGAAAATGCTCGCCACATTGAGGCACAGGTCCTTTTCGACTCTCACGGGAATGGAGTGTTCCTTGGCGAACGCGACTGTTCCCTCCAACGCAGACATCAGAAACTTGTAGAGGAAGCGCCAGCGCCGGGCTTCACACCGAAACTCCGTGCAAAGCTTGGAAGGCTTGCACTCTCCCTGGGTCATGCTGCCGGGTATGAGTCGGCAGGTACGGTCGAGTTTCTGTACTCGGACGATGAGTTCTACTTCCTAGAGATGAATACCCGGATCCAAGTCGAGCACACCGTCACGGAAGAAGTGTTCGGTGTGGACCTTGTCGTTGAGCAGATCAGGGTCGCACGGGGTGAACATCTCTCAGTGACTCAGACGCCCGAACCTGTTGGACATACGATCGAGTTCAGGATCAATGCCGAGGATCCGTCACGCGACTTCATGCCGAACCCTGGAAAACTGGTCAAGTACCAGGAGCCTGCCGGTCCAGGTATCAGAGTCGACTCAGGTGTCGTCCAGGGCTCAACAATCAGCCAGTACTACGACAACATGATCGCAAAGCTCATCGTCAGTGGTCGGGACCGCAACGAAGCAGTGCAACGCGCAAAGCGGGCTCTCGCTGAGTTTGAAATCGGCGGAGTCGACACGACAATCGGAGCCCACCTCCTAATCCTCGAAAACAAGCCCTTCCTCGCGGGGGATGTCAGCACCAGACTCGTCGAAGACACGATGAACTTTTCGGCAGTCGGAAGGAAGACTGCCGCCGTCCTTCCTGAAGATGAGGAGCTCACAGAACGCTCATTGACCGTTGAAGTCGGGGGAAGGCGTTTCACGGTCAAGTACTGGGCGAAGGTGCTCACCGCTCCAGGATCCGGGACCCGAGTCGCTCCTCGTCGAAACGCACCAAAACTCTCAAAGGGATCGGCGTTGGGAGGCGGCGAAGGTGTCGTGTCCGCACCGATGCAGGGGACGATCGTCAAGGTGCATCACAAAGCAGGTGACTCTGTCGAAGCGGGAGAAGCCGTCTGCGTTCTCGAGGCAATGAAAATGGAGAACGAGATCACGGCGCCAAACTCGGGCGAGATTGTCGACCTCAAAGTGCAGGTCGGGGATACCGTCTCCGCAGGTTCGATTCTCATGGTGATCCGCTAAACGACTTCCCTGATCGGAAGGTCAGGCTATGTCAGCGTCAGTACGACGGACGGTAGCGACCGAAAACCGGAATCAGTGCATCGGTGATTTCGCCAATCGTTGCGCCCTCAATGAGTGCCTTTTTCATGGGATACAGCAGGTTTTCGCTCCCATTCGCCGCGTCGGTCACCAGAGCAAGGGCATCGCCGACGGCGACGGAGTTACGCGCTGAACGCCTCTCAGCGAGAGCCATGATCTGATCGCGTTCGAGCATCGGATCAATCTTCTGCACATCAGCGTCTGGGGCATCTCCTGCTTCAAACCGATTGACACCGACGACGACGGCCTCGCCAGCATCCACGGCCCTCGCATACTCATACGCAGCGGTTTCGATTTCCCCCTGCTGGAAGCCCTCGTCAATTGCAGCCACGGCCCCACCTAATTCGTCGATTCTCTCTATGAGTGCCACAGCGTCTCGCTCTATCGCGTCGGTCAGCGACTCGACGTAATAACTGCCGGCAAGCGGGTCGACGACATCGGCCACGCCTGACTCATAGCCAAGCACCTGTTGGGTTCGGAGCGCGAGCATTGCCGACTCGTTCGTCGGAAGCCCAAGGGCCTCATCGAACGAGTTGGTGTGGAGCGACTGCGTGCCACCGAGCACAGCTGCAAGACCTTGGTACGCAGTGCGTACGATGTTATTCAATGGCTGTTGAGCCGTGAGAGTCGAACCCGCAGTTTGCGTGTGGAATCGCATCCGCCACGAAGCTGGGTCCTTTGCTCCAAGGCGCTCCCGCATAAGCCGAGCCCAGAGCCTGCGGGCCGCTCTGAACTTTGCTGCCTCCTCGAAAAGATCGTTGTGGGAGTTCCAGAAGAACGAAAGCCTCGGGCCTAGATCATCAATGTCGATCCCGGCCTTGGTTGCGGCCTCAACATACGCAAGTCCGTTTGCAATCGTGAAGGCAACCTCTTGGGCAGCCGTGGAACCAGCTTCCCTTATGTGATATCCCGAGATTGAGATTGTGTTCCAGTTCGGGATTTCGGCAGCGCAATAGGAAAAGATGTCGGTCACTAGTCGAAGAGAGGGACCGCTGGGGAAGATGTAGGTACCTCGTGCGATGTACTCCTTGAGGATGTCGTTTTGGATGGTTCCTCGAAGGTCAGCCCCCTGAGCGCCCTGTTCTTCTGCGACGATCTGATACATCAACAACAGCACGGCTGCCGTCGAGTTGATCGTCATCGAAGTCGAGACATCGCCGAGCGGGATACCGTCGAAGAGGGTGCGCATGTCGTCGACCGAGTCGATCGCAACCCCTACCTTGCCTACCTCGCCAGCTGCGAGCTCAGCATCCGAGTCGAGACCCATCTGTGTCGGGAGATCGAACGCAACCGACAGCCCGGTCTGGCCGGCAGCGAGGAGCGCTTTGAACCGCTCATTCGTCGTCTGAGCATTTCCGAAGCCTGCGTACTGGCGCATCGTCCACAGGCGGCCAGAGTACATGGACGCATACGGACCGCGCGTGAACGGGTATTCGCCGGGTGCACCCAACTGTTGGGTCGAATCCCACCCAGCGAGGTCACCTTCGCCAAAGCTGTGCGTGTCGTCTTGTCTCACGGAAGTCCATTACCTATCTGAAGTCCATACCTATGCTCGGATTCGGTACGGATAGTACCGCTGAACGAATCCGCACCCAGTTCGACAGGTAGGACGATGGAACCACCCATCCGACAGATTGAGCGTATGGAACGCCACCGCAGACGGCTGCCTGCCACTTTCGGCCTTGCTGTGTTTGTTGTGGCTGGCGCGACATGGGTGGGGTTCTTCGGGTTCCTGACAGCGAACACGGCATATGGAACGGTTGATTCCCTTCAGGATGAGTACCTGTGCGATACCGCAGACCTTGACCTTTCTTTTCCGGACTTATCACGCCTTTCCTCCGTCTACACCCAAGACGGCGTCAAGATCGGCCAACTCACAGAACGCAACTCCCAGCCAATCAGCCTCGATGCGATGCCGGAACTTGTGCTTGCCGCGTTGCTTTCCGCTGAAGACAAATCCTTCTATGAGCACGAAGGGATCGACTTTTCTGCGATAGGCAGGGCCGTCGTGAGCCGATTGGGCGGCTCGGGCGTCGGCGGAGGATCAACAATCACCCAACAGGTCGTGAAGCAGAACTTCCTGTCTTCGGAACAGACCATCGAGCGGAAGCTGTGCGAGGCAGTTGTCGCTGCGGCACTCGAGGAGCTCTACACGAAGGACCAGATTCTCGAGTTCTGGGCAAACTCCGTGTACTTCGGGTCAAACGCATACGGAATCAGCGCGGCAAGCGAGGAGTACTTCGGAAAAACACTCGACGAACTCACCCTGGCAGAGGCCGCTCTGCTTCCGGTACCCATCAGGAACCCGACGTTCTACCACCCCCGGACAGGCGCAGGCGATGCGCTTGCGGGACGTAACAGAACAATCGACAGAATGGTCATCAACGGGTACATCACCAAGGCAGAAGCGGAAGAAGCCAAGGCCAAGCCGATTGGCGTGATTCCGAATGAATCGGTAGCGGTCACCACTCCCCAAGCAATCATGTCGAGGGTGAATCGAACACTCCTTGACACGAATCAATTCGGACTCGGAGAGACATACGAGGAACGTAAGAGGGCCGTATTCGGCTGCCCAGCTTCAGTCACCGATTGCGACGGTGGGGGTGGTCTCAAGATCGACATCACTGTCAACAACCGCCTGCAAACCGAGGCGAACAGAATTCTGCGGGCGTGGTTCCCTCCAGCATTCGAAGGACCAACGGGGGCGATCAGCACAATCGACAATTCCAACGGGGCCATCAGGGTCATGTCAAGCGGTCTCGACTTCGGCGATGAACTCGAGGCAGGACAACGCCCATACGACCTCACTTCAGGCCGGGGCCGACACGCAGGCTCGGTATTCAAGCCGATCACGCTTGCCGCCGCGCTCGACTCAGGAACAAGGGACTCAACCCCAATCACGCTCGGCTCATACTGGAACGATTCGAGCCCGGCTCGGATCCCGTGCGACCCAGCCATGAACTGCGAGAACAATGTTTGGACGGTCAGCAACGCCGGAAGCACATCACCAAACGGCCTCAGGACACTGGATTCCGCCACATACAACTCCGTCAACACGGTGTATGCGCGACTCGTCGAACAGGTTGGACCGGAGAGCGTGGTGGATATGGCCAAGCGGCTCGGGATCAGGACGCCCCTGGCCAACCATCTTTCGATCACCCTTGGCGCACAGGACGTTCGCCCCGAGGACGTAGCCGTTGCCTATTCAACCCTTGCGAACTACGGGGAGTATCACGAGCCATACCTGATCGAACGGATCACGGATTCAGACGGCAACGTGCTGTACGAGCATGTCAACGATCCGCGGTCGGTGTTGAATAGTCAGGTCGCCGCCGCTGTCGTGGGATCGCTCAAGAAGGTCATCACATCAGGCACAGGACGCAGAGCAGATATCGGGCGCCCGCAGGCAGGCAAGACAGGCACATCGACGGACAACGCCGATGTTTGGTTCGCAGGCTTCATCCCCCAGCTGACGACAGCGGTGTGGATCGGGGACGCCGACGGAAGAGTCCCGCTGAAGGACTTCACCGTCTTCAACGACCTAGAGCAGAAAGAGCAGTTCTATCGGAGCGCTGCGGGAGGGACTCTTGCGGCGCCGGTATGGCGGCAGTTCATGGAATTCGCAACTCTGGGTATCCCCTCCCAAGACTTCGCTCAGGAGCCGGCTGGCACCGATATCTACCGCCAGACACCGTTCGCCGTCGTACCAGAACCTGGGCTCTCAACGAAATCGGTCATCGAGGGCCTGTACGCAGTAGGACTTCGCACGGTCATCGTCGAGGTTCCATCAACGCTCCCCCAAGGAACATTCCTTGCAACCGTTCCAATTCAGGGAGCTGTAATCCGGCAGGGCTCAGAAGTTACGGTCGAAGTCTCGAGCGGGGAAGCACCGGCAAACGTTCTCGTGGACCTGCGCGGCCTCCCAGAGGGGGAGGTAACGGCTCGGCTATCGGAGTTCGGTGACGAAACAGGGATCTTCCTCGGATGGGGGCTCGTCGACGTCATCACAACGAATCCAGCCCTCCACGGCATCGTCGTCAGCACAAACCCCGGACCAGGAGCAGCCGTGAGCAACGGGGACATCATCGAAGTGCACATCGGCAGAGCACCGTAGCCGCGGAAGGTGTCCAAGGCGCAACAAAGGTAACCTGCGGCGCCATGTCCTCGACGGCCACACCTGCACCGACTGCACCCCTCATCAGACTCTGGCGCTACGCCAGCGGGTACCGCAGGAGGATCTTGATAGCCACGACGTGGTCGTTCCTCAACAAGGCAGTGGACATTGCCCCACCATTCCTCATCGGGATGGCAATTGATGTGGTTGTCAACGGTTCGGATTCTCTCCTTGGGGGCCTCGGAATCGAGGATGAGAAGCAGCAAATCATCGTGATTGCGCTGCTCAGCTTCATTATCTGGACGCTGGAATCGATATTCGAGTACCTCCTCGGTATTGAATGGCGAAACCTCGCCCAATCGATTGAACACGATCTGCGAGTCGAGACGTACGCGCATGTTCAGGAACTCGACATGCGGTTTTTCGAAGATCGTTCCACCGGCGATCTCATGGCAGTCCTCAATGATGACGTGAACCAACTCGAACGGTTTCTCGATGTAGGAGCAAACGAAGTCATCCAAGTCGTGACAACGGTTGTCTTGATCGGAGCGGCTTTCTTTGTCATAGCCCCATCCGTTGCGTGGCTGGCCTTTCTCCCGATTCCTGTGATCCTCTGGGGATCGTTCCTGTTCCAGAAGAAGATCGAGCCCCGATACGCGCTCGTGCGGGAGAAGGCGGCAGCGATCAACTCGCAACTCAGCAACAGCATCGGGGGGATCTCAACGATCAAAGCGTTCACTGCCGAACGCCGAGAAGTCGAAAGGGTCAGCGACGGCTCAACCGACTACCGATCTGCAAACCGAGCCGCGATCAAGCTCTCTTCTGCCTTCACCCCACTCATCAGGGTCGCAATCCTCGTGGGATTCACCGCAACGCTCGTATGGGGTGGCTTCCTGGCGCTCGATGGAGATCTCAACGTCGGGCTGTACTCCGTCATGGTGTTCTTAACCCAGCGACTGCTGTGGCCACTCACCCGCCTCGGACAAACCGTTGACCTGTATCAGCGAGCCATGGCATCAACGAACCGGATCCTCGACGTACGCGACACAAAGGCAACCATCCTCGATGGCGACACACACATTGTGCCAGCCGAAAGCCAAGGCCGGATCACATTCAACAACGTCACCTTCAGCTACGAACCGGGGTTCCCCGTGCTCGATGCCGTTGAACTGACTATTCAGCCATCGGACACAACGGCATTCGTTGGCGCAACGGGATCTGGCAAGACCACACTCATCAAACTGCTCCTGCGGTTCTACGACCCAGATTCAGGATCGATCACCCTCGACGGTCGGGACCTCAAGACGCTCCGTCAAGCCGATCTCCGCAGGTCAATGGCCCTTGTGAGCCAGGACGTATTCCTCTTCCACGGAACCGTGGCTGAGAACATCGCCTATGGCGTTCCTGACGCCACCACCGACGAGATTCTCGCCGCGGCCCAAACGGCCGAAGCGCATGACTTCATCGAACTACTCCCACGCGGATACAGCACAATTGTTGGCGAGCGAGGTCAGAAGCTTTCTGGAGGGCAAAGGCAGCGGCTGTCGATCGCAAGGGCACTCTTGACGGATTCACCGGTTCTCATTCTTGATGAGGCAACATCTGCTGTCGACAATGAGACAGAAGCGGCCATCCAGCGGTCCCTCGCAAGGGTTGCCCACAACCGCACCATGGTCGTGATAGCGCACAGGCTTTCGACGATCAGGCACGCAGATTGCATCTATGTCATAGACAAAGGCGCCGTCGCCGAGGTGGGGACCCACAGCGAGTTCGTCGAACGAGGGGGCATCTACTCATCGCTGTGGAATGTGCAAACCGGCGCAGTACAAACGACAACCTGAGCCAACCCCCGCCCATCCCGAGCGCCCCCGTCCCGCGTACCCTGGGTTGGCGGACCATGCAAACGGGGGGCTGGAGCCCACAGAAGCAGTTTCGCCGTCTCTACGCTGGCAAGAACCATCGCAGAAAGCCGGCCAAGGACCACGATGGCCACGGCAGGAAATGTTTCGCGTTCCTCTTCGCTCTACTTGAATCTACTTGTGGTTGCTTGATATCTATAGGGCGTGACAACACAGCACTCAATCCCAGCACTGCAACACTCCGATTATTCAGTCAAGACCGGCCCCATGGCGCCCGGGGCTTCGGCCCGTCAGGTTTGTCCTCCCTTAGACGGGAACCGAAATCCGTTCCCGGGCGCCTCGGGACTGGAGTCCGCACGGCGAACGGCGCAAAGCCGAGTGGAAATCTCCCCGACGGTCGAACCCGGGCCGACCGGCGGGTATGAGATGACACATCCGTATGTCAGGCGGTTCTGGGTGGCCGCTATAGGTCCGGGAGCGGTCGCTGACCTGCTACGACTCGCCGCTGCCGCACAAAGCGGCCGCTCCCTGAGAACACCGGTCCACCTTTCGACGCTACTGCGTGAGGGGCTCGTGAGGCGCGGCAGCAGTGCACTGATCGTGCCGGACCGGGTGCCTCCGCTTCCGCGCCCGCTCGCTGATCGTTTGACGCCTCAGATCAGGCGCCAGTTCGTCGCCGACCTCAAGGAGCATCGAACCGCCTAGCCTCACGGCATGGCTGCCAACGGAATCGAGATCTCTGCGATCGGCATTGACCCTGCCGACTTCGACAGCATTCTCGACATCAGGTACAACCCGTCGTCTGGCCTTCCGTTCTCATCCTCTGCCCGAGTGGAATACTCCGAACTTGTCGGGGCTCCCTCGTCAGTGATCCGTGTCGAGGACAAGGTTCTGCTCGTCTGCGACATCGGCGTTCGCTCCAAGACAGCGGCGGTGATATTGCGAGCGCAAGGATTCCCTCAGACATATTCGCTCGCTGGAGGCGCAGACGAATTGCTTCGTTTGAAGGCCATGTCAGGTCCGACCGGCTTGTCGAGCGGCGAGGCAGAGCGATATGACAGGCAGATTCGTCTATCAGGGTTCGGGATCGAGGGGCAAAAGCGCATTCTCGCTTCGAGGGTGACCGTGGTCGGAGCCGGAGGGCTGGGGTGCCCTGCTCTCAGCTACCTAGCCGCAGCCGGCGTCGGCACCATCAGCGTCATCGACGACGACACAGTCGACATGACAAACCTCCAACGGCAGCCCCTGTACGGCACACAGGATGTTGGTGCCCTCAAAGTTGAGGTCGCTGCGAGGCGATTGAACGCGCTCAATCCTGATGTCACGATCTCGCCCATCGCGTTGGCGTTGACGACTGACAACGCCAAGGATCTCATTGCTGGAAGCAATGTTGTGATTGATGCAACAGATAATTTTCAAGCGCGATACGCACTCAACGACGCAACTGTGGAACTGGGCTTACCGTTGGTTTACGCCTCTGTCTATGCCTTCGAAGGACAACTCGCCGCATTCAGCGCGGAGTCTGGTCCGTGTTATCGCTGCCTCTTCCCCGTTGACCCATCGCCAGATGCTGCGCTCGACTGTTCAACCGTCGGCGTGCTTGGTGCTGTGACCGGCGTGCTCGGATCGCTGCAAGCCTCAGCGGCTCTCCAGATTGCTGGCGGCGTCAACCATGATCTCTACGGAACTTTGACGATGTTCGATGCCAGAACCGGATTGTTCGATCGATTGCAAGTGAAGAAGCGAGACGACTGTGTGAGCTGCGGCTAAAGGCCGTCAGTCCATGATCGCCGGAGGCGATGGCAATCCGAATCTGGGGTATCGAGAGACAAGATCGTTGTAGGCATCTGCCGCTTCCGACTCCTGAGTAGCAGCGTCGGACTGATCATCCGCGTGCGGCTCATCTGCCGGTGGCTGCGGCGGCAACGTCGTTGTTGTCGAGCCAGGGCCAGGAGGCGTATATGGCGGTTGTGTCGTAGTGGTGGTGGCAGGAGGCGCAGAAGTTGTGGTGGTGGTCGGTGCAGACGTGGTGGTGGTAGTTCCGCCGCCGTTCAGGCCAGGAGCGGCCTTCATGAAGATGACGGTCACCCACATGAAGCCCTCAGCATCAATCGTCACCCCGACTCCAACGTAATTGAAGTCCCCAAGAATGTTGTTCCGGTGGGCAGAAGAGTTCATGAAAGCAGTGTGTATTGCAGACACGTCGTCAGGGCCGACGCCGACGTTTTCGCCGAGGCGCTCCCATCCCGATGTGACCGATCCCAGGCTCGAACTGTGGAACAGCTCGCCCCTATCGGCCATGAGGTTCGAATGCGAGCGAGCATTGTCCGATAGATCCCAGTATGACTCGACGGGAGCAAGACCTGCGGCCGCCCGCGAGGAGTTGATCTTCGAAACGAATGATCCAGCGGAATCGGCGGATGCGGGGACAGCAAGTACCGCGACGAGGATCGTAACCAGTGCGATGAGTACCAGATATCTTCGAGCCCGCATGTGATGGTCCTAACAGAGAGCAGTTGTATGACTTCTCTCTGTATCGGCGAACGAGCGCGAATGATTAAGGGTTAGTTGCACAAAGTGACTAGTTACCGGTGCTCGAAGGGCACCGGTAACTAGCTTTCAGCTCTCAGCCTTCAGAAGCGCTGGCGAATCTGGAAACGAAAGTCGAGACCGTCATCCGGACCACTAGCAGAAGATGAACCATTCGAACTCGCGGTGTCGGGCTGGGCCCGGTTTCCGGTTCTGAAAGCTGACGGCTGAAAGCTGAAAGCTATGAGCGCCTTCGGCGCTCACCCCGCCATTGCTTCTGCTACCGCTACCAGGGTCCTGACACCGAAACCGGATCCGCCTTTGGCGACGTAATGCTCGGTCTTGTCTGCTCGTGCTGGACCTGCAACGTCGAGGTGGACCCACGGAATCTCACCAACAAACTCGCTGAGAATCAGGCCAGCGGTAATGGCTCCACCCCAGCGACCACCGATGTTTTTCATATCGGCAATGTCGCTCTCGACCATCGATGCGTACTCCTTCTCGAGAGGCATTCGCCACAGCTTCTCACCTGCCGCCTTCGATGCGGCCTCCACTGTTGCAGCTGCGTCGTCGTCGTTGGAAAACAGGCAACCGATGAGCGGCCCGAGAGAAACCTTGGCCGCTCCGGTAAGTGTCGCGATATCGATAATGAGGTCTGGCTCCATCTCTGCTGCGAGCGCCAAACCATCGGCCAGAACCAACCTCCCCTCGGCATCGGTGTTGAGAACCTCGATCGTCTTGCCGTTGTATGCAGTCATCACATCGCCTGGACGCTGCGCTCCCCCACCTGTCATGTTCTCCGTCAAGGGTGCAATCCCGACAACATTCACCAAGAATCCCAGCCCTGCGATAGCTTGAACTGCTCCGATAACTGCAGCCGCACCGGCCATATCCGTCTTCATGGTCTCCATGCCTGCGGCTGGTTTGATTGACAGACCGCCTGAGTCGAACACGATCCCCTTCCCCACGAGCGCAAGGGTCTTTGACGCACCTTCGGGTTCGTATCGCATTACAACCATTCGCGCTGGGCGATCCGAGCCTCGGTTGACGCCCACAAGCCCACCGAACCCGGCCTCCTCTATCTCCGTCTCGTCGTACACCTTCACTGAAACGTTGTGGGCGACACCAACCGCAATGTCGGCAATCATTGACGGCGACTTGTCCAGCGCCGGACGATTCACGAGATCGCGTGCCAAGACGATTGCATCGGTGATCACCTTGGCACGCGCCACGTCTGCGGCGGAATCTTCACCTCCAACAAGGAAGACCGAAGACAAGGCCACAGGCTTTGGCTCGGATTTGTATTCATCAAACGAGTAGGAACCAAGCCACATGCCCATTGCGACAGCACCGCCCGAGTCTTCGATGTCAACGAGATGAAGCGTTGTTCCGACCGATGCGTAACCATGCAGTGATCTGACAGCGCCTCCTGCCGCTCTGCGAAGCGACTCGGCATCCACGTCATCCCCCAGTCCGACAAGCAGCGTCTCTGGGGCAACGCCATCGGGCGTTTGGACGAACAGAGTCTGCCCAACCTTGCCAGAGAATTCCCTCGCATCTAGGAGCCGTTCGTACGCATCGAGATCTGGAGCGAGCGGGTCGCCGACAATTGTCGTCCGATCCTTGAGAACGGGCACTACGGCGATGTCGAATGCCGGCAGCTCGTCGGCGGCTCGAAGGTGGCTAATAGCGATCATTCAGTGTGCTCCTTGGATTGATCAAGTAGTGAGAGAGATGTGCGGATGACCTCCGCGACAGCGCCGGAGGTGAACCCGAACTGGTCGGCCAGCACAGCGGCTGGCGCCGACGCTCCGTATCGGTCGATTCCGAACGCGTGACCTCCATTGCTCGTGAACCGGTCCCAGCCGAGC
>JAQCAA010000128.1 GCA_027728645.1 Actinomycetota bacterium
ACAAGGCAGATGCGGCGCACCCGATCGATGACCTCAAAGGCTGGCTGGGCAACCGCCTTGCGGGTCGCACATCAATCGCCTATTCGCTTGGTCGCGGAACGGGGATCGGCAACCTCGACGCCATGGTCATCAGTGGATTCAACACCGCTCGTCACTCTTCCGACAGGTTCGGCACCACCACGCCTTCTGGCATAGTCGACCCTTCACGAATCCTCGCTGACATGCGGCTGATCAAGTCTGATGCCGAGATGGAGGCGTTGCGTACGGCGTGCCACATCAGCGCCGCGGGCCACAGCGAAGCCATGCGATTCGCTGCCCCCGGTCGAAGTGAACGGCAGGTGCAAGCTGCTATGGAATACGTCTTTGGGGCAATGGAATCCGAGCGGATTGGCTATGGATCGATCGTGGCCGGAGGCGAGAACGCATGCATACTCCACTACGTCGAGAACAACCAAGTGCTCAACGACGGTGATCTCCTCCTCATAGACGCAGCGGCGGAGTTCAATCACTTCACTGCAGACATCACACGCACGTTCCCGGTCAACGGGACCTTCACGGCACCCCAACGTGCTGTCTATGAGCTCGTGCTCGACACTGAGCAACGAGTCATCGAGATGTGCACGCCAGGACTCCCCTACGACGAGATGCATCGGGAAGCCTGCAGAATCCTCGCCAACGGTTTGGTCGAGATCGGCTTGCTACCCGGCTCAGGCGACGAAGCTCTTGAGAAGGGCTGGTACCGCGAGTTCTATTTCCACGGCACGGGTCATTGGCTTGGAAGCGACGTCCACGATGCTGGGGCCTACCGCGTTGATGGTGGTCCAAGGTTGCTAGCGCCAGGGATGGCGTTCACCGTTGAGCCTGGGGTGTACGTTGCGCGTCACAAGTCAACAGTCATGCTCGGGAATGCTCCATACGACCCTGAGGAAGTCATGGAAATGACCCTCAGACTTGGTTTGTCTGCTGCAAAAGCCGAACTCGACAAACGAAACGAATCGGCAGGTTCCACGGAACACATCGTGCCAGAGGAGTTCCTTGGAATCGGGGTGCGGATTGAAGATGACATCCTCATCACAGCCGACGGCTACGAGAACATGTCGATTGGCGTTCCGGTCGACCCCGACGAGATCGAAGCGCTGTGCGCTGAGGCGTCGTCAGTTCCGCTCTTCGGCTAGATCGTTTCAGGAATCAGGTTCCTGGGACTCGATGCGGCATGGCTTGACCCGTGAGGCCAGCGATGAGATTCGCCATTGCCAGATCTGCCATTGCCGTGCGCGTTTCCCATGTTGCTGACCCCATATGCGGGATCACTGTGCAGTTGGGGAGCGTCAGGAGTCTGTGATCCGACGGAAGAGGCTCGGGGTCAGTCACATCAAGCCCGGCGCACCTGATCACACCTTTGCTGAGAGCTTCAAACAGGGCATCACTGTCAACTACCGCGCCTCGCGCGATGTTGACGAGATTCGCCGACTCTTTCATACGATCAAGTTCTTCAGCACCGATCATGTGCACCGTTTCGGGAGCAAGCGGCACGGCCACAACAACATGGTCCGATCTGGCGAGGAGCTCGGCAAGTTCGACCCGAACGGCTCCTGTTTCCAGTTCGACCCGTTCGTTGCGAGAGCGGGAGGAATAGAGGACGTCCATGCCAAACCCGGTCGAGCGGGCTGCTATCGCCTCTCCGATGCGCCCCATCCCAATTATTCCGAGAGTCGACCTTGCAATGTCGCGCCCAAGAAGTCCTTCAGGATGCCAGTCACCCCAATTGCCGGAACGGACGAACTCGATTCCCTCTTGCATCCTTCGAGATGAAGCCATGATCAGCATCCACGCAATGTCTGCCGTCGAGTCGGTCAGAACGTCCGGCGTGTGCCCCACCGCAATTCCGCGCTGAGCGCAAGCTCCAAGGTCGATGTTGTCCACGCCAACGGCCATATTGGAGATGACAATGAGAGACGGAGCGAGCTCCAGCAGGTCCGCGTCGACGGTATCCGTGAGCATTGAGTAGAGCCCTGTCGCATCCCGTATCTGGTCAGCAAGCTCCGATCTTTCGATCGGCCGATCCTCTTCCCACAGCCATACATCAGCGATTTCCTCCAGAGCGTCCAAGGTGATTCCTGGCGGTCTTCGCGTAACAACGGCTTTTGGATTCATGTTTGACTTGCCTCTTTGCGAGCAGCCGCATCGCTGCTTTGCATCGAGGACGCTAGCGGAACCGCGTGGCCAACTACTCGTCGGACGTCATCTGTTTGCGAAGATTCGCGATCGCACCGGCGGCAGATGCTGCACTCACTCCGATTCTCGGCAGCTTCGCAGAGTTGCGGCGATACCTACTCTCAACGAACGCTGTCTCATCGTCCTCATCATCACCTACATCGACCTTCTTTGGCTTCGGCGGTACCGAAGGCGAGTAGTCAATGACAGGTCTGGGTGTGTCAGCACTGGCTACCTGCGTCGCCGCCCAGCCATCTTGCGTCCTTGTGTGTTCAAGAGCAGCCATGGCTTCGCGCCGGATCGCATCGATGCTGTCTGACCCTGCTGACGTCCCTCCGGTGGGCCAACCATCGGTGCCCGTGCCGGCGGCCGCAGGAACCGAATAGAGTGCTGCGACGGTTTCAACGCCTCTTGTGGTTGTCTGCTCTGCCACATCCTCCCGATCGGAGATCGCTCGCTCTCGCCTTGTCACTGCCAGCTCACGTTCCTCGAGCTCCGCGACGAGCGCCACGGCAGCCTCTGGATCATCCGAGCTTGTGCTCGCTTGGTCTCGAGCTTCAACAGCATTCCTGAGCACTTCTGCCGCGTCCGTCTCGATGCGTTCAGCTTCGGCCCGTGCTCGTTCGAGAATTGCTTCTGCCTTCGCTTCCGTTTCGGAGATCACCGTCTCTACAGCATCCGATGTGGCAGCCTGTGTGGCCGCTAGTTCGTTGAGTTCATCACGTTTTGCTTCGGCCTCGGCTAGGAGTTCGACAGCTTTGCCTTCGGCCTCGGCTACGAGTTCAGCCGCTCGTTCTTCAGCGTCCCGTGTCACCAGTATTGCCCGTTCTTCAGCTTCCTCTGCTATGGCGGCTGCCCTTTCCTCGGCATCAACCAGCACAGCAGCCTCAGCCTCGGCTGCAACCTTCGCTGCCATCAGTGCGTTCTGCTCCGTCTCAAGTTCAATCCGCACAGATTCAAGATGTTTGGCCAGTTCGGCAACGGAATCCTCGGCCTCGGCCACCTCTGCTCTCTTAACGGCAATCGTCTCCTCAATCGCCTTCAGCGATTTTTCAAGTTCGTCGCGCGAATCGTGCAGCTCGGCGCCCGTTTCAGCGGCACTCGCCCTGGCCCGGGCGAGTAGTTCGTCTGCCTCGTCCCTCTTGGTGCTTGCCTCATCGCGGAACTCCTGGGCCTCTACACGAAGCGCCTCGGCGCTTTGACGAGCTGAAGCCAGAGTTTCGGCAGCTTCTGCCTCTGCCTTGGATGCCATATCAGCAAGCTGTTCGAGTTCAGCCTCGCGAAGCATAATTTCTGCGCTGCGGGCCTCGGAAGCCGATTCCGCATTCTTTAGTAGCGTTTCTGCCTCCCGCTTCACGGCGTCGGCCTCTTGGTGAGCTTCTTCGAGTACTGCAGTTCCTGCGGTTGCGGCAATGCGTTCGGCTTCGGAACGAGAAGAACCAGACACCTCCTGGGCAAGAGCTATCAGATCCTTAGCACGCTCCTCAGCGTCTGCGATGATGGTTTCCGCTCTTTGCTCCGCTTCCGCGTTGGACGATGACGCCGAAGCAAGCTCCTTATGAAGTCTGTCACTCATCGACTTGGCGGCAGCTTCGGCCGAAGAGATGATCTCTTTGGCTTTGACTTCGGCGGCCGCGATTGCAAAGGCGTCGCCTCCGGCGGACGCCGCAGCCGACGCTGTCAATTCCTTAAGCTCTCTCGCGAGAGCATCCCGCTCGTTCATCATGGTGACGAGCGCCACGGAATCGGTTTCTCCCGAATGTCCAAGTTTCTCCGCCTTGGCTTCGGCCTCACTCACGATCGACGCGGCCTGGATGCGGGCCTTCTCAATCAGCTCCCCTGGCTCGCCGGATGCATCGCCCGCGAACTCAGCGTTCTGCCTCGCCTCTTCTTCAATCTGGGCTGCCTGCTTTCTCGCACGTTCGAGAATGCGGTCCTTTGCGTCAAGTACGGCAGCGATAGCGGTGTCGACGGACTGGCTTTGTTCTGCCTTGAGCTTTCCTAGCTCGTACTCAGCCTGATCGAGCCTGACTTTGGAATCCTGAGCTCGGAGCGAAAGGTCTCGGTACTGGCCATCGACCTTTCTGAGGTACGCGCGAACTTCTTCACGGTCAAAGCCCTTTCGCCTCAGCGAGAATTCTCGCTTGTCAAGCTCGTCGGGATGGTCTTGGTCGATTATCGGCACGGCAATGGCCCCCAGGGCAGAGTTGGTCTACATAGCTTGTCGGCGCATTTGCCACGACCCTTTATAGATGAGTGCCCGACAACCTCAAAGGGGGCGGG
>JAQCAA010000129.1 GCA_027728645.1 Actinomycetota bacterium
CTCGGCGGTGGCATCGTTGGACTGAGTTGTGCGCTTGCCTTACAGCGCGACGGCCGAGCCGTAACCATTATTGATCGGGCTCGCCCCGGTCAGGGTGCGTCGTATGGGCATGCCGGCGGCATCGCGGTTACGTGGGTCAGTCCACAGGGCATCCCAGGGATCGTGAGACGCCTGCCGAAGTGGATCGTCGACCCGTTGGGACCAGTGGCGGTACGGTGGGCATACCTCCCACGGTTGATCCCGTGGTTCATACGACTTCGGAGGCACAGCTCGACATCTGAGGTTGATCGGCTCTCTGCGGCGCTTGCATCGCTCATGGGCGAGTCTTGGGCAGCATGGGACCGGACGCTCACCGATACCGATTCCCACGATCTCGTTAGGCACGGCGGCTCGTTGTCGGTGTATCCGAATCGGGCGTACATGGAGTCCGATCGTGTCCCATGGGATCTCAGGCAGCGCCACGGATTCTCGTGGGAGACCCTTGAAGGCTCGGATCTCAGAAGGATGGAACCGGCACTTGCAGATGACTACGGATTCGGCATCCTTGAGCCCTTGGCGAAATGGTGTGAGGATCCGAGTGGAATCACCGATGCGTTGGTCCGACGGTTGCTCGACAACGGTGCTGTCATTGAGGAGCGGAACGTCACGAGTCTCCTGACAGACAACGACGCCGTCACAGCGCTGCGCACCACGACCGGCGATGTCGACGTCAGCAGTGTGGTCATCGCTGCAGGAGCCTGGTCTCATCGATTCGCAGGACAACTCGGCCACCGTGTACCTCTTGAGAGTGAACGCGGGTATCACGTCGATCTTCCGAATCCAGGCATCATGCCTGCTCGCATCCTGTCGCTCGCTGCCCACAAGGTGGTTGCAACCCCGATGCGACAGGGGCTTCGCCTCAGTGGTACCGCAGAGTTCAGTGGTGTCGATTCGCCGCCAGACTTCCGACGAGCCGAGGCGCTTCTCGAGATCGGGCGGCGTGCACTGCCGGGTTTGAACACCGACGGCTTCTCTCAGTGGTCCGGCGACCGACCCATCCTTCCTGACTCGCTACCGGTGATCGGGAGGGATCCACTGTTCTCGAACGTGTTCCATGCGTTCGGGCATTCACACATCGGCTTCACCCTTGGACCGCTCACCGGCGAGCTGATTGCCGACGCTGTTGCTGGGCGCGAGCCGAAGGTGCCACTTGATCCCTTCCGTCTCGACCGGTTCGGTCGGAGGAAACGGAACCCGGCTGCTACATCCCCGGAGTGAAGGCGACCGCCTGGGTTGCGATGTCAACGCCGACATCTTCGGACCATGTGCCGAGCATCTGTTGCGTGATGGGTCCAGGCAACCCGGATCCGATGGGGAGGCCGTCGGCAACGGTGACAGGCAGAATGCACGGACTCGTTCCCGTGAAGAACGCCTCGTCGGCCGAGTAGAGATCGAACGGTTGGATGTCCACTTCGTCCACCATGAGCCCGAGCCGCTTTGCGATGTCAATAGCGTACTGTCGTGAGATCCCTGGGAGCACCCCGGTCGAGGGCGGTGTGATCACGCGGCCACCAGACACAATGAACAGGTTGTACCCACTCCCCTCGGTGAGATTGCCGATGCTGTCGACGAGCACCGGCCATGCACCGGGGTCGGTGTAACCGGCTTCGAGCTCGGCAAGGTTGAAGTGCATACGGCTGTACGTCTTGAGCTTCGGATCCACGGTGCCGTATGAGAGGGATTGTGTCCGAGTGACGACCGCTCGCGCCCCTTTTTCATAGTGGGGTCCGTAGCGGCCGAAGTCGACGGGCGAAACCTTTACGTACACGTTTGGTACACCTGCGTCGTAGGCCCATCGCCCGGCACCTCTCGTCACACCCTGCCACACCTGGAAGTCGCCGACTGCGGCGCGGTGCTCTTCGTTCCGCTCGATGGCCTCCATGGTGATCGTAAGCATCTCATCGGCACTGATACCAGGGTCCATACGGGTGATGTGTAACGATCGGTACAACCGGTCCACGTGAGCCTTCAGTTGGAATCCCTCGCCGTTGAAGGTTCGCGCAGCATCGAAGACGGCGTCCGCCGTGAGGAACCCGCGGTCATTGGGGTCGATGCGTACGTCTGACCACGGCACCCATGAACCGTTGTGGTAGGCGATGGTGGGGTTCGATGACATGGGGCTCCTTTCGGCCTCACACGGCGATGTGGCGGATGGGATGAAGCGGCTTGTCGCCGTTGAGAACTCGGATGATCTCGCTGGCGCTCTGTTGCTTTGCGTCGATCACACTTCCGGTCGAATAGTACGCGACGTGTGGGGTGACGATTGCTCGGTCGTGGTGCCTGATCGGATGGTCGGCGGCGAGTGGCTCCACTGCAGCCACGTCGATCCCGAGCCCGCTGAGATGTCCGCGGTCGAGCGCATCCATGGCAGCTTCGAGGTCGAGCAGACCGCCACGCGCCACGTTGATAACGATGGCTCCGATCGGGAGCCGCTCGATCGCCATCTGATCGATTACGTCCCGCGTCTCGTTGGTGAGCGGCGCGTGGAGCGAAAGGATCTCGGACCGCCCAAGCAGTTCCTCAAAGGTTGCGACGCGCTCGACGTTTGCGACGGTTTGCGTGAGATACGGGTCGAACACGATGGTCGTGAGGCCGAACCCCGATGCTCGCCTGGCGACTGCAGACCCGATGCGACCAAACCCGAACAGGCCGAGGGTCTTGCCTTCAAGTCTGGGCACGAAGGGGATGGGATTCGGGGTCCAGCCGCCGGCGACAATCGAAGTTCGGAACGAGGGGAGGGCCCTGACGAGGGAAAGGATGAGCGCCATCGCATGGTCCGCGACCTCGGGCGTTGCATAGTCGACAACGGCAGTGACCACGATGTTTGCTTGCGCTGCAGCATCAGCGTCGATGTTGTCGTATCCCGTTCCATATCTCGCGATGATGCGACAGTTCTTGAGCGCCTCGATCGTCGAACGTTCGATGGGTGCGTGCCGAGTCAGGATGGCGTCGGCTTCGACTGCCGCATCAAACCAATCTGAGGGGTTCGTCGAAGGGGCAACGAAAACCTCGATGTCCTGAGCCGAGAGCATCGACACTTCCTCCGTCGTGTCGTCGCCCATATAGTCGGTAATCACGCAGAGTCTGCTCATATGCTGGAAACGATACCACGCTGCTTGCGACATCACTCCACTGCTATCCCCGGCCCAAGAAATCCTGTTCGATTGGGAGGATGGTCAGCTCGTACGCTGTCGTGCCTTGTTCAACATTGAGCATCAACGCCGCTGCTCGCGCAACCTGCTCGGTCGTCATCATCGGCTCTGCGTTCCATCCTTCGGCGCCCTCGGGTTCCTCTCCGAGTCGCATCTCCGTCGCCACGTTTCCCGGATGCAGACAACCTGCTGCGATGCCGTGCGGTCTTCCTTCGATCGCCGTCGCCCGCGTCAGACCGACCAAGCCTGCCTTGGATGCTGCGTAGTTTGCAGAGTTCGGTCTCGGCACGGATGCCGAGATGCTCCCGATGTTCAGGATCCTGCCGCCACCGTTGCGCTTCATGATCGCGAACGCTCCCCTTGTACAGAGAAATGGGCCAGTCAGATTCACGTCGATGACGGTTCGCCAGTCTTCGGTTGTCATTTCGTCGATGGCTGCAGGAGCAACGATGCCTGCGTTGTTGACCAGCGCATCGATGCGTCCGTGGGTTCGATCGACTTCAGTGAAGAGCCTGTGCACGTCGGCAGCAGATGTCACATCGCACAGAATCGCCTGCGCACTGCCACCGGCGTCGGTGATCGAGACGACCGTCGCCGCGAGACGGTCGGTGGATCTCGCTGTGGCGACGACGTGTGCGCCGCGACCTGCCAGATCGATGGCGATGGCCCTCCCGATACCGGACGAAGCCCCTGTCACAACGATCACTTGTCCGGTCATGCTGTCATCGCTCATGTCTTGTCTCCTCAGTTCGTTGCAAGCAACCCGCCGTCGAGCACCAACACCTGGCCTGTCACGAAGCCATTCGTCATGAACATCATTGCTACTGACGCTGCCTCGTCCGGTTCGCCGTAACGACCGAGAGGGAGTCTTCCTACTGCGTCGGCGACCCGTTGTTCCATGTCAGCTGCGTCGTGGAGCGCCTCAAAGAGGGGCGTCATGATGAAGCCAGGGGAGATGGTGTTGATCCTGATTCCGAGCGGTCCAAGTTCGAGCGCGAGCGAACGTGTCGCAGCCTCGAGTGCACCGTTGATGCACGCCCCGACGACATAACCAGGAACCGGCCTCTGGGACGCGACGCCCGAGAAGAGCACGATGCTGCCCCCCTCCTGCATGTGGGGTCTGGCGTCGAACACCGTCCAGAATGGCCCCCAGAACTTGCTGTCGAAGGACTCACGTGCGATGTCGCTCGTGAGATCCGAGTAGGAGACAGGCTGCACGGTCGAGCCTGGAAGGACGAGATGATCGATCGGTGCAATCGACGTGAGGAGTTCCGCGACCGATTCTCGATCCTCGATA
>JAQCAA010000130.1 GCA_027728645.1 Actinomycetota bacterium
ATCCTCTGCTGCATCGAGCCTCGGCGGAGTGTCTGGAATCTCGTCGCAGAACCCGAGCACTCCAATGACGGGGGCGGGGTAGATGTCGACGCCGTCTGTCTGGTTGTAGAACGAAACATTGCCACCAACGACCGGAACGTCCAGTTGCTCGCAAGCCCACGCAAGCCCTTCCACAGATTCGATGAATTGCCACATGACCTCTGGATTCTCAGGGTTGCCGAAGTTCAGGTTGTCGACGACCGCGTACGGCTTGGCGCCAGTCACAGCAACGTTGAGTGCTGACTCGAAAACGATTCGTGCGCTGGCCCTTCGGGGATCGAGATAGGTCCGAAGCGAATCACCGTCGGTTGAGACTGCAAGACCCTTCGTCGTCCCTCGTATGCGCATCAGCGAGCCGTCGTGGCCGGGCTCAATGACCGTGTTGAGAAACAGCATGTGGTCGTACTGACCCGATATCCAGGATCGGTCGCCGATAGCAGGATCATCGAGGAGTCTTCGAAGAGTGTCCGCAACATCGACATCACCGGGGACAGCAGGCTCGTCCGCCCAAAGGGAATCGAGGTACCCAGGTCGAAGCGCTGGCCTGTCATACCGAGGAGCATCGTCTGCGAGTGATGCTGCCGGCACCTCTGCAACGAGTTCTCCTTTCGCAAACACCCGAAGCAGGGGACCTTCGGTTACAACGCCGATGGTTGACGCTTGTATCTCCCACCGTGTTGCGAGATCGAGGACTTCCGCCTCATTCTCAGGGGTCACGATCGCGAGCATTCGTTCCTGTGACTCCGACATCAAGATCTCACCGGGGGTCATGTCGTGCTCGCGCACGTGCACCTTCTCGAGGTCGACAACCATCCCCATGCCGCCGTTCCCTGCAATCTCAGATGTCGCACACGAAATGCCTGCTGCACCAAGATCCTGAATTGCGACAACGAGCCCTCGTTCATAGAGCTCAAGACACGCCTCGATGAGCTTCTTTTCCTCAAAAGGATCGCCAACCTGGACATTGGGGCGCTTTTCCTCATCACCTTCCTCGAATGAGGCAGATGCGAGGATTGAGGCACCACCGATCCCGTCCCTTCCCGTGGCGTTGCCGAGCAGGATCGCCTTGTTCCCGACTCCCGAGGCAGCGGAAAGCACGAGCTGCTCTGCCTTCAGGAGACCAAGGGCCATGACATTGACCAACGGGTTCTTTGAGAATCTGTCAGCAAACTCGACCTCTCCGCCGAGCGTTGGGACCCCAACTGCGTTCCCGTATCCTGCGATGCCGGACACCACACCTTCGAACAGATAGCGGTTCCGTGGGTCATCGAGCGGACCGAACCGAAGAGGGTCCCAAACCCCAACGGGCCGTGCCCCCATCGTGAAAATGTCTCTCAGAATTCCACCAACCCCCGTTGCTGCGCCCTGATACGGCTCGACAAAAGAAGGATGGTTGTGGCTCTCGATTCGTAGAGCGGCAAGCCACCCATCTCCGAGATCAACCACGCCCGCATTCTCGCCAGGACCAACAACGACCCATGGCTGGTCTGATGTGAACTTTCCAAGATGGGTTCGGGATGATTTGTATGAACAGTGCTCCGACCACATCACCGAATACATGGCCAGTTCGGCCGCTCGCGGTTCGCGACCGAGCAGAACTATGACCCGCTGGTACTCGTCGTCGGTCATGCCAAGCCTGATGTGGTCGGGCTGGATGTCCGGTGTGGCGTTGGTGGATGTCACACGCGAACCGATCTGACCGACTCGACGAAACTCTCCACCAACACCATGCCGTCGGCAGATCCGAGAATTTGCTCGGATGCGCGTTCTGGGTGAGGCATGAGCCCGACCACGTTGCCACCGGCGTTTGAGACGCAAGCAATGGCGTTGGTTGATCCATTCGGATTCGCCGATTCTCGTATCCGACCTTCGGTGTCTGAGTACCGCAGAACCACCAGCCCTTCGTCCTCGATGGCGTTGACGTCGTCTGCAACGAAGTTTCCCTCGTAGGAGTTCAGTGGGATCTGCAACACCTGTCCGACGGCCGCAGCCGATGTGAGAACGCTCTTCGTTGACTCGACTCGCAGATGCACTGGTTTGCAGATGAACTTGAGACCCATGTTCGCCACCAGGGCTCCTGGGAGTAGACCGGCTTCGCATAGGATCTGAAATCCGTTGCAGATGCCAAGTGTTGGAACCCCCTGCGTTGCAAGCCTTTCCACCTCACTCATCACCGGAGAGAACCGCGCGATCGCGCCGGTCCGTAGATAGTCCCCGTGTGCGAACCCACCAGGGAGAACGATGCCTTCTGCACCGCTGAGGTCGTCGTCGGTGTGCCAAACGAGATCTGGTTCACCACCGGCAAGGGCAAGTGCGTGAGCGATATCGTGTTCGCAGTTTGTCCCTGGAAAGACAACGACCGCGATCTTCATGTTGCGAGGTCGATTGCGTAGCTTTCGATTACGGGGTTTGCGAGAAGTTTTGTGCACATCTGGTCGACGAGCTCTCTTGCTGCGCGTTCATTCTTGGCCTCGATATCTATGGAGATGACCCGACCGAATGACGCACGTTCAACCCCGCTGTACCCCAGGTGGTGCAGTGCCTTGAGGGTCGTCGTTCCCTCAGGATCCGAAAGCCCTGGCTTTCGGGAGATAGTGACCTCGAATGTCAGCTTCATTCCGCGCCCATATCTGACAAGAAGTCGGCGAACGGTTTTCCGGTGAGCTTCTCGTACGCCTCGATGTATCGATCGCTCGTCCTCGTGATGACCGAGTTTGGTAGCGAGGGGGCAGGCGGAGTCTTGTCCCAGCCGTCCTGCGCCTCAAGCCAATCCCGTACTGGCTGTTTGTCGAACGAGGGCATCGTGGCACCCTCGGTCCACGCGTCTGCCGGCCAGTACCGAGAGCTGTCAGGTGTCAGCACCTCGTCGATGAGCGTGATCGCGCCATCGACCATTCCGAATTCGAACTTGGTATCGGCAAGAATGATGCCCCGCTCTGCTGCGTACTCGGCACCAGCCAGGTAAATCGCAAGCGACCGTTCCTTGAGGTCGTCGTACAGGTCATCTCCGACGAATGCACGCGCTCCGGCTTCGGTGAGGTTTTCATCGTGACCATCTTGCGCCTTTGTCGCAGGCGTGAAAATCGGCTCTACCAGCTTGCTAGCCATACGCAACCCATCGGGGAGGTGCTCGGTTGTCGGGCCTCCTCCGCTGCTGTATTCCTTCCAGCTTGAGCCATACAGATATCCCCTGATCACACATTCCATCGGGATGACCTCGGCGGCTCGCACAAACATCGACCTTCCCGCGTAGGCTTGCTGCTGCTCGCGGTCGAGAAACGACATCGTGGACGTGTCGGAGGTAACCAAGTGATGGGGTGTGTCGAGGATGTCGAACCAGTGCATCGACACACCGGTGAGGACCTGACCCTTGTGTGGGATGTCCTGGTCAAGGACCACATCAAACGCAGAGATGCGGTCGCTGGCGACGATAAGGAGGTGCTCATCATCGACTCGGAAGATCTCGCGCACCTTGCCTGATCCGAGGTGTTCCAGTGTTGCCACGAGAGCGATGGTAGTGCAGCATCACCCTCGTCTGAATATGCCGCCCCGTTTTGTCGATTGCGGCCGTACCCTCTCTTGGATGAGCGAAGGCACGAATGCATGGGGGGCAGCTGATACCCCGTATCTCGCCGTCGGTGGCGACGTCGTGCTTCGTGCCGTCGTCGAACGGTTATACGATCTCATCGAGGTAGACGCTCCAAAGATCCGTGCGATGCTCCCGTCCGATGACGCCGTTTCGAGACGAAAACTCGCCGACTATCTCATCGAGTGGACAGGGGGGCCAGCTCTGTACTCGCCAGATCGGGGCCATCCGAGGATGAGGGAGCGCCACCTTCCCTTTGCGATCGGATCCGAAGAGGTCGAGCAGTGGCTTGCATGCATGGCGAAGGCTCTCGACGGCGAAGAGGTTTCGGGAGATGTTCGCCAGTTCCTCGACGAACGACTCACCGCCCTGGCGCACCATATGCAGAACAAGTAGCAGAGCCGTTTACCGTTTGCCGTTTACCGTCTACCGCCTACCGCCTACCGCCTACCGTTCCGGAAATCGAATCGGGCGGACCTTTGGGCGCGTTCTCGCCTGTGCCGGCCACCCTCCTGGCTCGCAAGCTCGCCCGTCCTCCCTCAAGGGAGGACAGAGAGAAAGATCTGTCCCCCTTTCAAGGGGGACGGCAGAGTGAGGGACGAACGATGCAGGGGGATGACACGCCTGTGGGGTGCAGTCTGGCCTGTGCCCCCCACCCTCCTGGCTCGCAAGCTCGCCCGTCCTCCCTCAAGGGAGGACAGAAGAAACGGTCGGTTCCCCTTTCAAGGGGGACGGCAGAGTGAGGGACGAACGATGCAGGGGGATGACAGGTTTGTGGGGTGCAGTCTCGCGTGTGCCTGCCACCCTCCTGGCTCAC
>JAQCAA010000131.1 GCA_027728645.1 Actinomycetota bacterium
TGCCGAACCGCACCGGGGGACCGCGGGAGTCACACGATCTGTGCGGTGATGACTGCTGAGTTCCTTGAGCATCAGGCTTCTGTTGGGAATGATCTCGTTACGCCGATGCCGCAGTTTCGGTTTCCTGGGTTGGTGCCTGGGGATCGTTGGTGTGTCACCGCGCCGAACTGGTTGCGGGCTCATCTCGACGGGCAGGCCGCACCGGTTGTGCTTGCTTCGACGCACGAGTCGGTTCTGGATGTCGTTTCGCTCGACATCTTGCGGCAGTACGCCGTCGATGTCCCGGACGATCCCGGGCTGCTTGGGGACTAGGTCTTGGTTCGCTCGGACTGTGCGGTTTCGATCGACTGGAGAGCCAACTCGGCCGCCTGCGCATAGGTCATTCCGCCTCCGCTGACCGATGCCTCACCGACTTCTGCATCCGTCAACCCAGCTTCAGCGTCAGTAAGGATCTTCTTGTAATGGTCGCCGTAGGGACCTATCAGCTCAGGCGCTCGATCCGAATCTGACTCGACTGCAGCGTTGAGGGTCAGGGCTTCGACATCCATCCCGAGTCCGTGCAGGATCTCAGCCAGATTCCTGACCGCGGTCCACATTTGTGGGCGGTTTCCTGCTGCCCTCCACAGGCGGATGCACCGATGCATGCCATCAAGAGCCGTGTCGGTGTCTCCGTTTCGCCCTGCGATCGAAGACATCGCGATGAGCGAGATGCCGACAACGAATTCGTTGTCGACCGAGAGCGCAAGCTCAATGGATTCTTCAAGCGCCTCCACTGCGCCAGATGGATCGGCCTCGGCAAGCAGCTCGCCTTTGAGGTACATGGACCAGGCGTTGGCACTGGTGTTGTCGGATTCGGCCGCGTAGTTGTTCAAATCCTTCGCAATCCGACGCGCCTCGTCTTCCTGACCCACAAACCAGAGGGCAAGGGAGAGATCCGCAGCGAGCGCGCCGCCCTCCCGTACTAATCCCACAGCGAATGCCTCGATCATTGCTGGTTCGGACTTCTGGATCACATAGTTGAGGTCTCCTGCGAAGAACCGACCCGTGACCTGCAGATATGAATGGCTGGCCTCGACAACCGTTCGATCCTCGACAGAGGATGTGGCCGTGGCGAAGTTGACGTGGGTCCCTTCAAAGTCTCCCCCGAAAAGGTCAGCGTAGGCCACCGCAAGGGCAAGCCATGTACGGGCTGGATGATTCTGTGGAAGGGCATCGATGGCTTCGGTCAGCCACTCACGGATTCCAGGCCGCATCTTGGATCCCATGACATACGGGAGACCCGTAGCCAGCCTCTCCATCAGATCAAACTTCTGATTCAACCCAGACCACGCCATTGCTGATTGGACGTTGTCCAGGTCCGCGACCATCCCAGCGAGCGCGGCCGCTTCATGTGGACCTGTCATACCGGTTCGCGTCACCTCAGAGAGCTGGCCAAACCACTCAGCATGCGCCTGGAGAGTCTGTTCCCGGTCGTCACGTGTCGAGCCGACGTCGTGCGAGAACGTTCGCAGCGTCTCAAGCATGGTGAGCCGGGTCGCGGCGCCGCTCCGATCCGGCGTGACCATCGACTTGCGCGCCAAGGTCGCAACGGCGTTCCGCACCGCTCGTTCACTTATCTCGTCGTCGGAGCACACGGCAACCGCAGCATCGACGGTGCAGCCCCCTCGAAACACGGACAGCCGTTCGAACACGACCTGATCCTTTGGATCGAGCAGCTCGTACGACCAGCCGACAAGGTCCGACAACGATCGATGGCGCTGGGTCGTTGAGCGAGAACCTGACTGCAGCGACAAGCCGTCCGCTTGGAGTGCTATGAGAATCTCGTGGGGCGTCATCATATGGCTTTGGGAAGCTGCAAGCTCGATCGCAAGCGGCAGGCCGTCGAGGCGCTGGCAGATCGCTTCAACGGTGTCGATGTCGAATTCATCCTCCGGGAGATCTGGTGCAGCCGCCTTGGCCCGCGCAATAAACAGCTCGACTGCTGCATCGGATCCAGAGCCATGGGAGACACCGAGGGGACCGACCCGGTGCACAATCTCATCCGTCAGGCTGAGCGGTTCGCGGCTCGTCACGATGAGATGGACATTTGGGACGCCGCTGAGCAGCGCATCGACAAGGTCAGCGACACCGTCGATCTGATGTTCGGCGTTGTCGAGGATCACGAGACGGTCCTCGGTAACCAAGGCATCTACAAGGCTTTCCGTCGTTGACATCCCGGGCCTCTCCGCGACGTTGAGGGCTGCTGCTACGGCTGTCGCTATCTCTTCTGGGTCAGTCACCGTCGTCAGGTCAACAAACCACGCCCCGCCTGGGAAGTCGTCTGAAAGCTCAGAACCCACGGCTTTGGCCACGGTCGTTTTGCCGACACCCCCAACGCCAACAAGCGTCACGAGGGAGTTGTCGGTGGCTGCGAGTGCGATCTCGGCGATCATCGCATCCCTCCCGATGATGCTCGTTCGCTGCCTTGGGAGATTCCCAACAGTTGTGCGACGGGTCAGGGTTGCCAGCGGCACCGGCGCCTGCTCGTCGTCTAGCTGCCAGATGCGTTCGGGCCGTGTGAGGTCCCGAAGTCGGTGTTCGCCGAGGTCTCGAAACCGCCAACCGCTCTTGGCCTCATCTTTGGCAAGCATGTGCACAGCGTCGGTGAGGAACACCTGTCCGCCGTTGGCAACTCCCGCCACTCGTGCCGCCCTGTTGACCGACGTCCCGAAATAGTCTCCTCCTCGCTCAGTCGATGTTCCGGCGTGGAGCCCCATGCGGATCTTGATCTCAGGAATCGGCTCAGGCCAAGGTTGGCGTGCAATCTCCTCCTGAATTCTCAAAGCAGCCTCAAGCGCAGACGTTGGCGACGCAAACGCCACACCCCATCCATCCCCTGCACGCGAGAACACGTACCCGTCGTGGCTCTCGACCTGGTTCGTCAGAAGGCTGTCGTGAATCGAAAGCGATTCCGACATGGCTGTTGGGTGCAGGTCCCACAAGCGGGTGGATCCCTCGATGTCGGTGAAGAGGAACGTCACCGTGCCCGAAGGTGCTGCCGATTCAATCATTGCGCAAGCGTAGTCAGTACACAGTCGGCTGTTCGGCCGCTGGAAGCGATGGGTGCCTGGCTGAGATGGCTAGGCCTTAGAGGCCTTCCACGCCTTCTTTCGAACCTTCAACTCGGCGAGATCTTCTGGCCTTTTGATGTCGACGATTGATGGCCAGTCCGGCAGGTACTTCGTGAACCCCCGAGGCTTGACTCCGTAGTGGGTGGCGAGGACTCCGATCGTCAGTCGAGCTTTGTACTCACCGAACCCTGGGACCGCCATCAGGTTCTTGAGAAGCTCATCTGCGGTTTTCGCGTCAGCCCAGACGGCTGAGGCGTCGCCGTTGTAGTTGTCGACGAGGTATTGGGAGACCGCCTGCACACGTTTTGCCATGTTGGAAGGGAAGCGGTGAATGGCGGGAACCTCTCTGAACACGGCGTCGAGTTCCTCCGGATTCATGCTCGCAACCGTTGCCGCATCGAGTGTGCCACCGAGTCTGTCCTTGAGGACATACGGACCAGCAAATGCCTTCTCAGTCGGGATCTGCTGATAGATCGCAAGGCCCACGAGCAGCGCATAGGCGTCGTTGTCGAGCAAGGAGTTGGCTTCCGGGATTGCGGTGAAGTAGATGTTGGGCATCCACCGACAATACAGCGATTCCTGATGGCGTTTGGCGTGGGGGTTAGCGAACGAGTGCGTCGAGGCTCTCGGTGAGTGCCTGGTCGAGGATGGAGACTGCCCTGTCTATTTCGTCTGTCGAAACGGTCAACGGCGGTGCAATCCGCCAGACAGAACCGCGCTCTGGGCGCCGGTGAATGTTCATCGACAGCCCGAGCTCGAAGCACCGAGTAGTTGTGAGGGCACCGAGTTCGTGGTGTGGCTCTCGGGAGTTGCGGTCCTTCACAAGCTCAACTCCGAGAAGCAGACCTGCACCGCGGACATCCCCGATTGCCTCGTGACGCGACTGGAGTTCTTCGAGCGCCGATCGCAGGTATTCGCCCTGCTTCCTGGCCTGTTCGATGAGGTTTTCCTGACGGATTGTGCTGAGGACCGCCATTGCCACCCGTGCCGCGAGCGGATCCGACACATGGCTCGTATAGAAGGTGAAGCCCTTGGAGTGGATGCTCTCCTCGATCGCCTCCGTGGTGATCGTGGCAGCGACCGGCAAGCCGCCGCCGAGTGTCTTTGAAACCGACATGATGTCTGGGGTGACTCCGTGGAAAGTTGCTCCGAAGGTTTCTCCGATGCGTCCGAATGCTGTTTGGGCTTCGTCAAATATCAAGAGCATGCCGCGGTCGTCGGCTGCCTTTCGCAGGCCCTTGAAGAAGCTGCTGTGGGGTACGAGTACTCCTCCTGCGCTGATGACAGGCTCGACGATGATCGCTGCCGGTGCTCCTCGAGACTGCA
>JAQCAA010000132.1 GCA_027728645.1 Actinomycetota bacterium
CAAGGCAGAAGGCATCATCACGTCGGTCAAGCAGCCTGCTGCGACGTTTGAGAATGTCATCGACCCTGCCAGGACTGCTGCGGCGGCCGCTGGCCGCCCCTCCCCCACGATCCTCGCCTCTCGCTGGTCAATTCGGGCGTCGAATCCCGTTGACGCATGGCGGACCCTCGGGGCGTGGCGTGGTTTGCGGGCACCGGGTCGCCTCGAAGCGGTCGACCCAATGGATCTGAGGATGCGGGCTGACGAGATGGACAGAGACGAAATCCTCGGGCTCTACAGCGCAGTCGACTCCCCGAATGACTACGTAGAGGTATACCGACCTCTCATTACCGAAGTCCATGCAGACATCGTCACGATCCAAACAACTGCGATCGACCAGGAGGAAACAATCGCGATGCTCGGCAAGGATGTTCTCCCTGCTCTTCGGTCGCTCTAGCCTTCCGTCGCTCTAGGCAGTTTCCTTTTCGATCCTGTCAAGAATCGTAAGGGCGACCACAGCGAAATTGTCCCCGAACGAGCCATCCACAAGGGCTGCCCACATTGAAGGGGCAACCACTTCACTGTAAGCGAGCCGGACTCGCGCACTCGCTTCGTCAGAACCGAGTTCTTCGTACAAATCCAATAGGAGCTTCGAGAAGCCGTCTCCGAGAGATGCGACCATATCGACTTCCCAGGTTCCGTCGACCCGCTTCCGGACGATTACGACCGAATCAGATCCTGGGCCTCCTGAGATCGGCACACTTGCGAACTCCTCGCCGTTTGAAACAAACACTGCGGCCCGACCGACGGTGAGCGTCGAGAGCGGCTTCTCTGCGAAATCCGTGAACCCGATGCTGAACGAGTTCCAGTACGACGTTTGCAGATCGTCTGGAACGCCTTCGGAAAGGAACCTCGCAAGCTGATCCATAGGGACATCGTTTTCAATTGCGAGAATGAGCGCAAGTGTTTCGGGATGAATCGCGGCGGATGCGGCTGCTACGTCCCCGGCATCCACGGCATCGAACCAGGTGACGACTGCCGCTTCTGGCGTCGATTGAAGCACATCCTCTTCGGCAGCGCCACTGCAGGCAGATGCAGTCATGGCGGCCGCGACGAAGCCAATAATGAGTCGTTTACGCATACAGCAAGGATACAGAACAGGTTCACTAACGGCTCTGCACTACCGTTGGAGAATGAATGTTCCCTGGTTCAAAGCCGCGGTTGTCGGCGCCGCTGCTGGCTTCCTCTCGGGGCTGCTCGGTGTCGGGGGCGGCATAATCATTGTGCCGGCACTCGTGCTCTGGCTCAAGATCGATCAGTATCGTGCGACGGCCACGTCGGTCACGGTCATCGTCGTAACAGCTGCAGCAGCCCTCGCAACATTTGGCGCAGGAGACGCCGTGGACTGGTCTACCGCGGCGTTCGTGTTCATAGGGTCCGCGGTCGGCGCTCTGCTCGGAGCCAGGTACCTTGAACGGATACCCGAATGGTCTCTCGCTGCAGTGTTTTCGGCCGTGATGGCGATCGCTGCCGTCAGGATGTGGATCTGATGGAGGTCGTCGGGCTCATCATCCTCGGTTTGGTGGCAGGATCTCTCGCTTCGACACTCGGCCTCGGCGGCGGGGTCGTCTTCGTACCCGTGCTTGTGTCGGTGTTCGCTTTCAGCCAACACGAAGCCCAGGGAACCTCCCTCGCCATCATTGTGCCTACGGCTTTGGTTGCTGCCATGGCCCATGCTCGAGCCGGACGAGTTGTGTGGCGTCTGGTCGCGATTGTGGGAACTGTTGGTGTTGCTGGTGCGATCGGAGGCGCCCGCGTCGCTCTGATTCTCGATGAAGAGGTCCTCCGCCGTCTTTTTTCGGTGATCCTCATCGTTGTCGCCGTGAGAATGGGTTTGAGGGCCCGGAGTTTGTTAGCTCTCCGCGGTGTTGGCGATGGCTCACACTCGGTCGATGGGAGCTGAAACAGCCCCCGTGCGCATAAATGTCTTCCGCATCGACGCTTGGGACAGGTCAGCCTTCTTCCAGAGGCCTACCAAGTAGACCAGCCCGACGATCTCCCCCACCCAAACCCACGGATTCGAAACGACTTCAGACACATAGGTGCCGTAGGTCGCAAAGCCGGATCGTGTGAACTCCCAGCCAAAGAACGGCCACCACAATGTCTCTGGACTCTGCCACATGCCGTCAAGAGCTAGATGAAGAAGCACGCCGGTTGCCAGCAAGATCAGGCGTCTTCGCCAAGGTCCCCGACGGGTCAGCACCAACACCGCGACCATTAGTGCGACTGCAAACATCGTGGAGTGGCCAACGAGTTTGTCGGTTTCGTAACTCGACCAGAAGAGAATGCCGACCGGCAAATCAACAATGTCAGAGAGGACGGCGCCAAAAGCGAGAAAACGAAGATCCATGTGCGGATCGCGAAATGCGTACCGAATGAAACCAACGGAGGCACCAATGTGCCAAAAGAACATCGCTCAGGTGACGAGAATCGACCGGCAGTGGACACACCGAGGAGGGTCGTTCTTTTTGGCACGAGAGACTTCGGCTGCAGACAGCCGGAGGTGGCAACTACCGCACACACCGTCGACGAGGGGCCCAACGACGCGACCCTGCTTACTTGCTCGAAGCTCGTCGTAGATCTCGATCAAGTACTCGTCAACCGTTGGAAGTGCCTCAAGCTTGCGAGCCTCTTTGATCTCAAGGTGTTTGTCTATGACCCGCCACTGTTCCGTGATGGTCTCGCGGAGCCTTTCGCTCTCGACGATGGCACCTTCGAGTTCCGTCACGAGGCTTGCGACTAAGCGTTCAGCTTCTTCCTTCTCCTCGATGAAGGACAGCACCTCGTCCTCCATCTTGGACACCTTGGCGTACAGCATCTCAACCTCACGTCTGAGATAGTCAGCGTCTCTGGCTGAGATGCCACCGGCGTACAGGCGATTCTGTTCAGCGGCAGCCCGCGCCGCCATGATCTCGAGTTCCCCGTTCGTCTTGTCGAGACCAAGATCCGCGGTCTTCAGCACTGCAGCAGCAGCGATCTTCTCGGCTTCGATACGTGCAACCTCTCCGTGAGCTGCCTTGTACTGGTCGAGTTCCGGCAGATGCGCGCGTTCGTCGAGGAGTCTGTCGATGTCTAGATCGATTTCGTGCAAATCCAACAGATCGGCAACGCTATTGATCATCTCCACTGTCATCCCTCCCAGGGGTGCGGGTCGTCCGTGAGTCTTATCGTGTTCGGCCGAACAGAGCAGACCGCATCGTACAGGGCTTCGACACCCGGGCGTTCGGTCGGCGCATGCCCGGCGTCGATAATGCACAGTCCGGAAGCAGATGCCATTGCTGCATCGTGGTGGCCGATGTCCCCCGATACGAATAAGTCCATCATCCCAACGGCACCTGCCACGAAGGAACCTCCCGAACCGGGGATCACACCAACGACCGAAATATCTGCATCTTCGTCACCGGCGAACCTCGTCGGTGACCCTGTCACCTCCGCGATTGCGGCTGCGAACACTCGGAGGTTGGTCGTATTGTCAAGGTGCACGATTCGTCCGATATCGGCACCACCATCGTCGTCAACAGGACCGAACGTGGTCGATGCACGCAGACCCAGACGATCAAGAAGGGCATCGGCGGTGCCAGGAGTCGCGACGTCCAATGCCGTATGAATCGAAATTACATCGATATCTGCAGCCGCGAGTCTGAGAGCCCTTCCCTCGGGTGTCGGACCTGCAATGAGGGATGAGGTCGACGCGAACAACAGGGGGTGATAGGTCACGATCGCTGTCGCACCGAGTGACATGGCTTCCGCAACCACATTCTCGGTGACCTCGTGGCAAACACCAACGAGCCCGACCTCCCGATCAAACCCCCCGATTTGGAGTCCGACGCGGTCCCACTTGCCGGCAGAAGCAAACGGGAACATGTCGTCGAGTTCTCTGAGAAGAGAAGCGGTGTTCACAGCAGCTCCAAGCCTTCCCGTCGCAAGCGCATTGTCTTCAACTCTCCTGTTCGGTTGAGGTCGCTCGGATCGATGGTACCTGAGCCTTTGCACCTGCGACCGAGGGCCCGTTCCAGAATCTTTGGCCGGCGGGTACGCTGACGAGCCCCAAGCGGCATTCCAAGGAGGCACCGTGGCTGATCTTGTTGAGGCAGGGCGATTTACGACAGAGTTCGAGGCGCTTACGGCACTCGCTGTGCTCGAATCCGCAGGGATCGATGCCAGGATGGTCACAGACAACGCTGGTGGAGCGCTTCCTTCCCTTTCGCAGCTTTCTGGCGGAGTTCGCATTCTCGTCAGGGCCGAGGACGGCGAGGACGCTCGCGACGTGCTTGAAACAGAAGAGCCGCTCCTCGACTAGAAGAGCGGCTTGCTGGGTCTTTGCGGTCGGACTCCAACCGAATCTGAACTCTTGGCTCGGGAATCAG
>JAQCAA010000133.1 GCA_027728645.1 Actinomycetota bacterium
GATCGGTCCCCCTTTCAAGGGGGACGGCAGAGTGAGGAACGAACGATGCAGGGGGATGACACGCCTGTGCGGCACAGTCTCGACTGTGTGCGCCACCCTCCTGGCTCGCGGGCTCGCCCGTCCTCCCTCAAGGGTGGACCGAGACGGTGGGAGGTAGGCGCTTCGCGCTGACACCTCACAATTCCCGTCGCATGTATGGCATTCGCCCATTACCCTCTCACCAAGCGCAAGGCATGGTGACCCCTCTGGGGCATCGAGGCCTATAGAGGCGCAGAGGTAGAGACCGGTGCATATGTCCCCCAACCATTTGGTGGGGAGAAGGGAACCGACCAATGGCTGATTCAGACAAGGCCCACACTGCTGAGAGCGCTCAGCGCAAGCCGATGACCGCTCCAATGGTTGCCGCCCGAAAAGGCGCCGCAAAGCTCAAGATGATCACCGCGTACGACGCACCGACCGCACGCATCGCGGATCGAGCTGGGGCCGATATCATCCTCGTCGGTGACTCGGTCGCCAATGTTGTGCTCGGTCACGGCGACACCCTTGCTGTCTCTGTGGATGTGATGGTCCATCACACTGCGGCCGTTACGCGCACCAAGCCGAAAGCTCTTGTCGTTGGCGACATGCCGTGGCTTTCCTACCACTCTTCAACTGAGGACACGGTCGCAAACGCCGGTCAGCTTGTACGAGAGGGCGGTGCGGGTGCGGTCAAGCTTGAGGGTGGACGCAAGCGCTTGCCAATGGTCACTGCGGTCCTTGACGCAGAGATCCCCGTTATGGGCCATCTCGGACTCACCCCCCAGTCAGTCCATTCGATGGGCGGATACAAGGTGCAGGGTAAAGAGGCCCAAGCTGCCTATGAGCTGATATCCGACGCCCACGCCCTTGCTGACGCAGGAGTGTTCGCAATCGTTCTTGAGGGTGTTCCAGACGTCGTGGCCGAAATCGTGACGAACGAGCTCTCGATTCCAACTATTGGTATCGGTGCTGGGGTCCACTGCGACGGTCAGGTTCTTGTGTTCCACGACGTAACCGGCCTCGGCGCAGGGGAGTATCTGCCAAAGTTTGTTCGGCAGTACGCCAACCTTGCAGACGATGCGGTTGCTGCCATTGCGGAGTTCTTTGCGGATGTTGAATCCGGTGCCTTCCCATCGGATGCAGAGACCTATCACATGCCAGCGGAGTCCGCAGAGATCCTTCGAAATCTGTCAGATCCCTCAGCCCACTTCCTCGCTGACGAAGCGATGGAGCGCTCGCCGTAGACGCTCCCCGGGAGCATGCTGCGGGTCCGATCCTTTCTATGGGCTCCAACCCCACGTTTTCATGGTCCGCTAACCCAGGGTACGCGGGAATCAGCTGTTGGAGATCGAATACCTGAGCCGCACGACTCCATTGGAAAAGGCCTTGGACTCGATGAGTGAAAGAGTTCCTGTGAACGCTTCTGGGAAGAGGGGAACACCGGAACCGAGCGCAACGGGCATGAGATACATCTCGAGCAGATTGATTGCCCCTTGATGCAGCCCATCGAGAATGACCCGGCCGCCCCCGACGATCCAGATTCGCTTGTCCGTAATGTCTGCGTATGAACGGATCGCCTCGCCTGTCGATTCGCCAGAGAAAGAAATCGTTGCCTCTTCTGCAACGTCGAGGTCGCGAGATGTCAATACAAGTGACGGCAACTCTCCATACGGCCAGCCCCACCCAAGAATCTGCTCATAAGTGGCGCTCCCCATCACGAGCGCCCCGATTGAATCCATGAAGCCATGGAAGTTGTATTCCTCGCTCCCAAACTCTTCGAGAAAGGTGACCGTGCCTCCCTCCCCAGCGATGTACCCATCGAGGCTCACGGCCACGTACGCAACAACTTCTGATGCCATGGACCCAAGATAGCTTGACGAGATCAATGCCAGAGACCGTGCCGGTACTTGGCCGTCGCCGGTAGCTTCTCCACATGCGAGCCCCAATCGCCGTCGCCGTGTTCTGCCTCCTTGTTGCCGCGTGCTCGGCTTCTTCCCCAGATTCCGCTGCCATCTCGTCGACGACAACCTCGGCCGCGTCGACGGTGTCGCCAGGTATTCCGGAACTCCTGAGGGACAGCGAGATCAAAGATGTTGCGGTGGGCGATCGCACGCTTCGGCTTGCGATCGCAGATTCGCCAAGCTTGAGGTCTACCGGCCTGATGGGTGTCACGGATCTGGAGAGCCTCGATGGGATGCTGTTCTACTGGAGGCACGAGGCGTCGGAAGGGTTCTGGATGAAAGACACTCTGATACCTCTCGATATCGTCTGGTTTGACGCAGATGGGTCCTTTGTCGGTAGGGCATCGATGGTCCCGTGCGTCGCCGATCCGTGTGAGGTCTATTCCCCAGCAGATGGCGTCGATTACCGACTTGCGATCGAGGCCAACCCTGGCGATCTCGATTGGGTCACACCGGACACCGTTCTCATCTACTCGGATTGAATGAGCCTGCCGAGCGCCAGAGAAGATTCCCTGGACAACACCAGTGAAGTGGCAGCCGGTCTGCGATACACTTTCATTGTTCAGTCGGCACCGATGTGTGTCGCGGTGTCGGAACCGACATCCAGATCCTGCTCCTGCACCGTGTAGGGGCCTTCCGCCACGGCGGTTGTCCGAAGGAGGAAATCGAAATGCGCTCGTACGAGCTAATGGTGATTCACCGCTACGACATGGCAGAAGCCGATGTCCGTGCAGCGGTTGATGAGGTCGAAAAGGCCATTACCGCCCGCGACGGTGTCGTTACCGGCACAGACTTTTGGGGGAAGCGCCGCTTCGCCTATGAAATTGACCATATGACCGAGGGTTACTACTCCGTCTTGACGTTCGACGGTGATGTTGAACTGCAGACAACCCTCGATCGTTCACTTGGCTTGCTTGACAGCGTGGTTCGCCACAAAATCATGCGACCGACCCACTAGAGCAAACATGTCACAGCGGTCATGCACACTGTCCCCAAGATGCTGCATAGGCAATAGGGAAGAGAGATCTCATGAGTAACAACGTCACAGTCGTCGGAAACCTCACGGCAGACCCAGAATTGCGGTTCACCGCAAGTGGAGTCGCCATGGCAAACATCAGCATTGCTGACAGTCGGCGCTACCAGGACAAGAACAACGAATGGCAAGAAGACACGAGCTTCTTTCGCGGCACATGCTGGAGAGAGGTCGCTGAGAATGTTTCAGAGTCCCTTGTGAAGGGCTCGCGAGTCATCATCAGCGGTCGTCTCAAGCAGCGAAGCTGGGAGACAGCGGAGGGTGACAAACGTTCCGTGGTGGAACTTGACATCCAAGAGATTGGTCCGTCGCTGCGATGGGCAACCGCGACTGTCACGAAGACTCCTCGCTCAGGTGGCGATGACGGCGGTTATGGAGGCGGAGGCGCAACTCCAGCTGCACCAGTCGCTCGTGACAACTACGGCCCTGACGAAGCGCCGTTCTAGAAACCCAACGTTTACAAAGGAGCTATCCAGATGGCCACTCAAAGAGATGACAAGAAAAAGCGCCGCCGCCCGGAAGCGAACCCGAAGAAGAAGCGCATTGTCCACACGTTCAAGGAGAGCGATGTTGTGGATTACAAAGATGTGTCTTTGCTTCGCAAGTTCATGTCGGATAGAGGCAAAATTCGCTCGCGTCGAATAACCGGTCTGTCGCCACGGCGCCAGAAAGAGGTGTCGATGGCAATCAAGAACGCCCGCGAAATGGCGCTTCTTCCGTACACGTCGACCAGGACCTAACCCATGAAGGTCATCCTCACAAAACCAGTGTCACCTCTTGGGGCAAAGGGCGACGTCGTGGAGGTATCTGATGGATACGCCCGCAACTACCTTGTCCCCAAGAAGCTCGCCGTGCAGGCATCTGAGGGCGCACTCAAGCAGGCAGAGGCGATGCGCGTGGCACAGGCTAACGCTGAGATTCAGGCGCTGACGGAAGCTCAGCAGCTCGGAGAGTCGCTTGCTGGTACCAGAATCGTGGTGGCAGCTCGCGCTGGTGACGCAGGAAACCTCTTCGGCTCGATCGGCGCACCTGACGTGACAGCAGCCATCATCAAGTTCACCGGTATCGAGATTGACGCGAAGATTGTCGTCATCGACAGCCCTATCAAAGAGATTGGGCTTCACGAAGTGACGCTGCGCCCTCACAGCGAGGTCGAGGTTGTAGTAATCCTCGATGTGATCCCGGCGTAGAACGGGAATCAGCTGTCAGCCGTCAGAACCGGCGGCCAGCGATCCCGCTGTCTTTCCTCCTTCGAG
>JAQCAA010000015.1 GCA_027728645.1 Actinomycetota bacterium
GCTCCGGTTCTCGTCAAGAGTCATTGGTGAAGGCCAGTCCCAATCCTGAAAGCCAGGAGTCGATCTGATGTGTTCAATGCTCGAAGTCCACGCGGCGTAGTCGCGTTCGTTGTGTTGAGGACCCAAGGGCTCAAGCCGAAACCCTTCCCCCTCAAAGGTGACCGGCGTCACAAACTCGTCTGGAACAAACTCATCAGACACGAGATGGGCCGCCACAACATGCTGCTGGAACGCACGCAATCATCGGCGTCCCATCGCATCGAGTGACCTCATCGGCATCCTGTTTGGGTGAGGAACAAGGAACTACCTGCTGCGGAGCTTGGGGTCAAGCGCATCGCGGATTCCGTCGCCGATGAAGTTCACACTCATCACTGTGATGGCAATCATGAAGCCTGGCAGAATCACGCGCATCGGAGCGATCGTGAGATAATCCTTTGCGTCAAAGAGGAGCCTTCCCCATGTCGGGAAAGAAGCGGGGAAGCCGAGGCCAAGGAACGACAGAGCCGACTCGGTAAGAATTGCAGCTGCCACACCGAGCACAGCGGCGACCATGACAGGGCTCATCACGTTCGGCAGGATGTGCCGAACGATGACCTTGCGTTTTCGTGTTCCAATGCTGTGGGCAGCCAAGACGAACTCTCGCTCTTTGATTCCGAGCACATCACTTCGCACGATTCGCGCCGTTTGCATCCAACTCGTAATCCCAATGATCCCAACCACAAGGATGAAAATGCCAAGGTTCGGACCAAACAGTTCCTTCAGCGCGTCACGGAAGAGCATGATCACGATGAGAAGCAGCGGAAGAATCGGGAGGGCAAGGAAGAGGTCGGTGATTCGCATGAGGGGCCCGTCCAACGAGCGGAAGAAGCCAGAGACAAGCCCAATGCCCGTCCCGATAAATAGTCCGAAGATCATCGCGGCGAAACCTACGGCCAACGAGATGCGTCCTCCGATGAGGATACGGGCAAACACGTCACGGCCGAGGTTGTCAGTGCCCATTATGTGACTCCAAGTCGGTCCTTGGTTGGCAATGGGGACATTGGTGGTGAACGGGTCCTGCGGGTATATGACGGGTCCGATAACCGCACTAAACACAATAAGAATGAGCACAATCAGGCCGACGACAGCTCCCTTGTGCCGCTTGAACTGACGCCACACATCTTGGCGGAGCGAGCGATGCTCCGTTTGGCCGTTCGTTTCGTCGCCAACCACCGGTTTGCTGGCATCTGTTTCCGTCGTCGCCATCAGGTACCTCGTGGCTCAGTCATATCGGATTCGGGGATCAAGAACGCCGTACATCAAATCTGCGAACAAGTTGAATATCACGATCAGCACAGCAAAGATGAACGACAGAGTCTGGACCATCGGCACGTCGGCCTGCCCGATCGCAGTGATCAGCAGTGCACCAAGACCGTTGATACGGAAGATCTGTTCAGTGATGATAGCCCCAGCAAAGATACCAGGGACTTGGAGTGCGATCAGGGTGACGACGGGAATCATGCTGTTCCGCATTGCGTGACCCACCACCACCTGCCTTTCGCTCAAACCCTTGGCTCTTGCCGTCCGGACATAGTCCTCGTTGAGGTTGTCGAGCATGGCAGAACGAGTGAATCGGGTGAGTGCGGCCGCGTTGAAGAGAGAGAGCACCATGACCGGCATGATCATTTGTTTGATTTGGAACCAGATTGTCGTCCAATCTGTCCACACGACTGTATGAGTGGTCCTGTAGAAGGAAGGGAACCACCCAAGCCAGACGCTGAAGATGATGATGGCGAGGAGGCCTGTCAGAAAGGTCGGTACCGAGTACCCAAGCATCGTGAAGAAGGTTCCGCCGTTGTCAAACCAGGAATAGTGCTTGTAGGCGGAAATCACACCTACAGGAATTGCGATGATGATTCCGAAGATGAAGGCAAGGCCGAGGACCCAAAGCGTCTGAGGCAGGCGTTCGATGATCGTGTCCATTGCCGGTCCCCGTGACGACCAGGAGATGATTCTGGCTCTGCCTTCACAGTCGCCGATGCAGACATTGAAGAGTTCGCCTATCAGGTGGAGTGGCTCGTTGATGAACATGAGTTGCATCCAACTGAGCCATCTAAGCATGAAGGGGTCATTTAATCCGAGCGACTCACGAATCGCCTCCCGCACTTCAGCCGGGATTGTGAGCGGGAGTTGGCCGGTCGGATCACCCGGCGCTAAGTCGACAATTGCGAAGAGAATCAGACTGATCGCAATCAGCGTTGGAATGGCAAACAGTGTGCGTCTGATCGCGTAACGACCCATTTGTTAACGTCTTCCGCTTGGTCGGGGCCCCGATGAAGCGAGAGTGCCGTCCGATTCCGGATCGGCACTCTCGCTCTTCATCGTGGCTCGTAGTAGCCGGGGACTATTTAGCCCGCACGGATCCAGTCTTCGATGTTCCAGTACTCAGAGTCCCAACCATTCGGGTCTCCGAATCCATCGATCGTCAAGCTGATACCCGAGACGTTGCCTCGGTGGATCAGAGGGATGATGTTCCACGAAACGATGAGATCGTTCACCTGATGAACAAGCGCATCCTGACCTGGATCGTCGAGAGCAGTCTTGGACAATTCGGTTTGGAGAGCATCAAACTCAGGGCTGTTCAGCCTCGAGATGTTGCTTCCACCCCAAGCGGATTTCAGGGTTGGGAACTGCTCGGTTCTCCAACCTTCCAAGTATCCCGCAGCGTACGAGTTGTTCGCACCGTTGGTGAACATCTGAATGTCCGTGAAGAACTTCCAGATGCAGGAGTCTGCAGCACAGGTTCCGTCGAAGAACAGACCAGCGTCTTCATTCCTCATGTCGGTTTCGACACCGATCTGTGCCCAGTAACCCTTGATGAGTTCCTGGTTGGACTGACGAACAGCGTTCGTCGACGTCACGAACTCGAAGGACAGCGGAAGGCCGTCTGGAGTTTCGCGAACGCCGTCAGCATCGGTATCCAGGTATCCGGCATCGTCGAGCAGCTTCTTGGCCGCATCGATGTCCTGGGTGCAGATGTCGTCGTTGTTCGGAGAGTTCTCCGGACCTACAGGCCAGATGTTACATGTTGGGAAACCGGCGCTTCCGTAACCAACGGTGACGAGTTCTTGGCGGTTGATTGCCAAGGAGAGAGCGTCATGCAGAACCACGTTCTCGTAGAAGAATGGGTTCGTGTTGGATCCGTCTTCGCCAAATTCGCCCGGTGTAGGACCATCTGGGTTTGTCTGGTTCAAGTTGATGTGTTCAACGTTTGCCGTGAACGATGTCACGATCCGACCGTTTCCAGCAGCCTCCATTGGAAGGAGAATTTCTGGAGCGACCTGAAGGTTCCATGCGTAGTCGGCTTCGCCGATTTCGAGAACGGAGCGAGCGGCTGCTTCAGCATCGCCACCACCCTTGAGCTCGACTGTTGCGAAGAACGGCTTGCCCAAGTCGGCGTGGCGGTAGTTCGGGTTGTAGTCGTACAGAACCGTATCTTCAGCCCTGAGCTCGGTCACCATGTATGGTCCGGTGCCGATCGGCTTGAAGTTCTGCGCAGTACATCCAGCTGCTGCTGCACCGATGCATTCACCGAACTGAGCTCGGGAGATGATCGGGCTGGTGTAGCCAGCGAACATGATGAACGGGAATGGCTGTGGGCTGTTGAAGTTCACGGTAACCGTGAGATCATCAACCGCTACAACGTCGACCACAGCGTCTGGAACGAATCCAGAACAACCTGTTGCCTCGTCTGCGCAGTATTCCCAAGTGAACACTACGTCGTCAGCCGTGAATGGCGAACCGTCAGACCACACAACACCCTCAAGGAGGTTGTAGGTGACCGACAGCAAGTCAGCGGGGATTCCACCATTTGACTGGGTTGGAACCTCAGCTGCAAGAGCTGGCACAGCGCTTCCATCTGGGGCAAATTCGACCAGTGGTTCAGTTACCAAGGAACCGGCAAGCAGGTCCTTCGTTCCGCTAGAAAGCAGAGCGTTTGCCTGTGAAGGGGCTTGCCACTGAAGAAGCAGCAGGTTTCCGCCCGCACCAGGCATCATTGGCGCTTCTGTTGTTGTTGTCGCTGGAGCCTGCGTCGTCGTGGCCCCTGGAGCAGCCGTCGTCGTGGCCCCTGGAGCAGCCGTCGTCGTCGTGGTATCCGGTTCTGGGTCAGCGCTGCTACAAGCAGCGATCACCAGCACGAAAGTGGCGAGTAGCGCCACAAGTTTGATTGGTTTCACTTTTCTAGTACCTCCGATAACAAGGGTGCTAGGCACCCGTTGAGTGTGTGAACCCTAATAGACGGCGATTAGTTTGTGCACTAAACGGCACCTGTTACGGCCTCCAACATTTTGACGCTTTCCTCTGCAAAGTGGCATGAAACCCAATGGCCATTCTCTACTTCTCTCCACTCCGGTATCTCCACCGCACAACGCTCTTGGGCAATGGGACAGCGGGTGTGGAAGGTGCAACCCGAAGGAGGATTGGATGGGCTTGGGATGTCGCCCTCGAGGATGATTCGCTTGCGGGTCGCTTCGACGACAGGGTCAGGAACCGGCACTGCTGAGTGCAGAGCCAAGGTGTACGGGTGCATCGGGCGCTCGTACACCGTGTCGACATCAGCGAGTTCCATAAATCTGCCGAGGTACATGACAGCAACCCTGTCGGCGATATGCCTAACCATTGCGAGATCATGCGAGATGAATAGGTAAGTCAGATCCATCTCCTTCTGGAGTTTCTCAAGAAGGTTGATCACCTGAGCTTGAATCGAGACATCGAGGGCGGCAATCGGTTCGTCACAGACTATGAAGTCTGGATTGAGCGCAATCGCACGGGCGACGCCAATTCGTTGACGCTGGCCTCCGGAGAACTCGTGGGGATAGCGGTTCGCGTGCTTTGGATCAAGCCCAACAATCGTCAGCAGTTCCTCAACCCTGTTGTGACGATCAGCTGCATTCCCATTCGAGTGCTCGCGGAGTGGTTCGCCGATGATCGCAGCGACGGTCATCCTCGGATTGAGTGATGTGTGGGGGTCTTGAAACACCATCTGCATACGCGGTCTGATCTTTCGAAGAACCTCGCCTTTGGCTTCCGTGAGTTCGACTCCCTCAAAGAGGACAGAGCCTTCAGTGGCTCGATGAAGCTGGAGAACGACCCGGCCGATGGTCGACTTTCCTGAACCGCTCTCGCCTACCAGACCGAGTGTCTCGCCGCGAAGAATATCGAACGAAACACCGTCGACTGCCTTGACATCGCCTACGTGACGACGAAACACACCGAATTTGATCGGGAAATACTTCGTGACATCGGTAACGCTGACGAGCGGGGTCCCGTCAGAACCGTACGGCTTGACTGCCGTCGCGTCCTCGTGTTTAGCGGTCATGGCGGGTGGCGCCCTTCTCAATATCCCACCAGCAGGCTGACCGGTGGCCTTCAGAAATCTGTTCGAGCACTGGGTTCTCCTCGCGGCAGCGGTCGTACGCGTACTCGCACCTCGGAGCAAACACACAGCTGGTCGGCGCAGAATACATACTCGGTGGTTGGCCCTTAATGCTCTCCAAGTTATCGCCCTTCTGGTCGAGGCGAGGAACAGACCGCAACAGGGCCTTCGTATACGGGTGTTGAGGGTTGCCATAGATCTCGGCGACAGGACCCTCTTCTACGATCTGGCCTCCGTACATGACGATGACCCGATCCGCAAGACTGGCGATGACGCCAAGGTCGTGAGTAATCCAGATGACAGCCGTGCCGAGCTGGTCGCGGAGATCCTTCACGATCTGAATTATTTGGGCCTGAATTGTTACGTCGAGCGCGGTGGTCGGTTCATCGGCGATGACAACCTCTGGAGAACACGCAAGTGCGATTGCAATCATCGCTCTCTGCCTCATGCCTCCGGAGAATTCATGCGGGTAGGAGTCGAGGCGTGCGTCGGGATCCGGGATTCCAACCATCTCGAGGAGTTCGAACGCACGGTCGTGAGCCTCGCTCTTGCTGATGTTGCGATGAGTGAGCAACGCTTCAATGATTTGTGGACCGACCTTGATCACCGGATTGAGAGAGGTCATCGGGTCCTGGAACACGAATCCAATGCGTCCACCCCGAACATCGCGCAAATCTCTGTCGTCCATCCCTATGAGATCTTCTCCGTCGAAGATCGCTTCACCAGAAACAATCTCGCCGGGTGGGATGGGGATGAGTCGGAGAAGGGACATCATCGTGACGCTCTTCCCTGAACCGCTTTCGCCGACAACGCCGAGGAATTCGCCCTTGTTCAGATTGAAGCTGATGTTGGTGACCGCATGGACCGTTCCGTCCTGGGTATTGAAGCGTGTAGTTAGGTTCTTGACCTCAAGAACCGGCTCCGGCTTCGTCATGGGTTGCCCACCGGCAGTGTCATGTGGTATCCAATCGGTCAGAGACTTCGGCAGCATACCGAACTACGCGAGCATCGGTGCATAAAGCCACAAGTTTGGGAGCGGCACGAAGCGCCGGCCGGCCTCCGACATCAAGCTGCTAGCGGCTGACCATCCTCGGCCGGCACCGTCAGAACTGGTAGTCGACTGTGGCAGCGTCGCAATCGGGCATCTATGAGTGCAGAAGAAAAGTGCCACAAGGGGTGGAGCCCCTGTGGCACTTCGTGTCGGAGAGAGGACTTGAACCTCCACGGGACTATGTCCCACTAGGCCCTCAACCTAGCGCGTCTACCAATTCCGCCACTCCGACATGGTGAGAAGCAACGGGAGTATACGAGTACCAATTGAGTACGGTCAGGACGGCGAAGGCTTGATAGACCCGTCAACTAACCGTCGTTGCGGAACCAGAACTCTAGGTTCCAAGTGAATCCTGCCCGCGTTGGATTGTGCACGAAACCGCCGATCTCGTCCTCCCAGACCGCAGCGGTCACGGGGTGGGCATACAGCGGGATGAATACGAGGTTGTCGGCGAGGATGTTCTCGGCTTCGTGGATCAGTGTCACCAGTTCGTCGAAGTCAACTGTTGCGTTGATCTGGTCTCGCAACTCGGCGAAGCGAACTGTCGTGTCGTCGATGATTGACGAATCGGTGCTTCCCCATCGGTAATAGTTAGAGCCGAGCGGGGGCGGCGACTCCGGATCGAATACATCATGAATGCCGACAAGCCCTGACATGCCTGGTGAACCATGCCACGTCCAAGCGCCGACGTCCCACGTCCCGATGCCAATGGTGTCGCCATAGAACACATTGCTCTGCTCAAATTGAACCTCGAAAAGAATCCCGGACACGGCGAACATGTCTGTGAGAAGTTCTGACATCCTCGCTCGCTCATCGTTCTGGGTGTTCGTCGTAAAGACAACCTTGCATTCCCTACCGGAGACGGCAACGGCCTTTGCATAGTTCTCTGCAGCCAACACGGGATCGAACGAATACTGCGACCACGCCTCCTGGGACACCGTTGGCGAATACGGATCAATGTATGACATCAGAGGATCAACCTTGCCACCGAGGATGTCGTCCGTCAGGGCCTTTAGATCAATTGACTGCGCGATCGCAAGGCGCATCTCGTAGTACTCATTGCAGCTGTCTTCGTTGCGATCGAAACGGCCGGGGCCAAACTGGAAATTGAGGTGCTCCCACACAGGCCCCGGTCGAATGTCCACCCTGGCTCCCTGCGGCTCCAAAGCTTGAAGGGTCTCGATGTTGGCGATTGCTGGGTTGGGGCTAAACACATCGATGTCGCGGGCAGTGAACGAGTCGATCATCGCCGCCGTGTTCGGCTCGAATACGAAGATTACCGAGTCCAGATACGGCAACTGCTGGCCCGTCGACGCGTCGACCTTCCAGTAGTTCGGATTCCTTCGAAGCGTGATGGATTCACCCTTCTTCCATTCATCGAAAATGAAGGGTCCAGAGGATGCCCACCGCTTGTCGTTCCAGTCGAGGATGAAGTCGGTCCCTTCGACGATGTGCTTCGGGATAATCTCGTTGAACATCGATTCGTACTGAACGGTGGGCCGAGCCAGAGTGAACTCGAAGGTTTTGGCCCCAGCGGTTGCTGTCGTGATGTTCTCATAGATCCCAGGACTGATCGGATGAGCGGGGTTCAAGATTGTGTCGAGGGTGAACTGGAAGTCGTCTCCCGAAATTGGCGTGCCATCATCCCATTGGGCTTCTTCCCTGATGGTGTACCGAACGGTCATGGTCCCGTCGGTGTTGAGCACCACACCCCCGTTGCCCACCGTCGGTACGGTGGTTACAAGGTCTGGAATCAAGGCCAGAGTGTCAGCATCGATGTCGAACACACCGGATGTGAATGCCTGCCCCATCAGCGCAAGCACGAGGCGGTCGCCTCCAGGAAGAAACGAATTCAGGGTTGGAGGTTCGTCCTCGTGCGCGATGACGACTTCCCCACCGACCGGATGTTGTGGCAATGCCAATGTCGTCGTGGTGGTGGGTGCGACGGTGGTCGTCGTGGTCGTTGGAGCCGCTGTCGTAGAGGTTGTGGTTTCGTCCGGAGCACTGGATGTACAGGCAGCGGCAATGAGCGCAAGAACGCTCAGAAGAACGACGCCACTGACAAAGCGATGACGTTGCACTGGCTTCACAATACGAATCCTAAGGCTCGGTTCTGGCGGTTCTGGTCGCTGACTTAGGGTACCAACAGCCACGTCAAAAAGAACGTAGTGAGCGTGAACGTCACCGCAAGTATCACCGTCAGGCGGTCCAGATTCTTCTCAACGACAGTAGAGCCTCCAACGCTTCCGCTGCTCATGCCTCCACCAAACATGTCTCCCATGCCTCCACCCTTGCCGGCGTGGAGCAGGATCAAACCGATCAATGCGAGCGATACGAGCAGATGGAGAACCGAAACGATTGCTGTCATAATTCTGCGATTCCTTCTCACGCGACGGCGTGTAAAGCTCGTACCTACTATGACGGAAGTATGCCGAGTTGTCGACGCTACTGCACGTCATCGCCAGCTCTACCCCGCCTGTTCGGCGACGGCAGCGGCAGCAGCTTGAACTGCGTCGGGGTCGCCAAGGTATTCGCTCGACACAACACGGAAGTGGGCGTCAAGCTCGTAGCAAATTGGGACGCCGGTTGGGATGTTCAGTTCGGCGATGTCGTCGTCCTCTATCGCGTCGAGATGCTTGACAAGTGCACGGAGACTGTTCCCGTGAGCAACTACCAATACTGTCTTGCGAGACGCCAAGTCAGGGACGATGTGGTCGTACCAATAGGGCAGCATCCGTTCACCAACATCTTTCAGGCACTCGGTTGAGGGCAGAACCTCCGGAGGGAGATTGCTGTACCTCTGATCGTGGCTGGGATGACGATCATCTGAAGCAGAAACTGCAGGCGGGGCAATCGAATACGATCTACGCCAAATATGCACCTGGTCGATTCCGTACTGCTCTGCCGTTTCAGCCTTGTTGAGGCCCTGCAAACCGCCGTAGTGTCGTTCGTTGAGTCGCCAGTGACGCTCAACAGGGATCCAGCCGAGGTCCATGGTGCTGAGCGCAATCGATGCCGTATCAATGGCTCGACGCAATACCGAGGTGTGAACAATGTCGAACGCCAAGTTGGCTTCCGTCATGAGGACGCCGGCTGCGGCGGCCTCTCGCTCCCCCGCTCCGGACAAAGGCACATCAGTCCACCCCGTGAAGATGTTCTCAAGGTTCCATGTGCTTTGGCCATGTCGCAAGAGAACGAGGTTGTGAGCGTTGGACATCACATCAGGATACCCGACTCAGCGGTCGTCGCCGGAGTCAATCTCGAACTTCCGCACACTCCACATTGCTCCCCTGAGCGCCGACCACGAACCCTTGTCGGCACCAGGTTGAGAGAATTCGAGCTCGGGCAAGAGCCCTTGATGGCGGGCCGAAGCTGCTCGAATTGCTACGCCGACCACAGCCCTGGCGTGGTCAGCACGGTTCATCTCCCACGAGGCGAAACGAATCGTCATCCTTAGCCTTCCTGTGTCAAGATTTGCATCAGCCTCGATCCCCTTCACATCGCTACTCTGACGCAACCGATCCACAACATTGTCAATGTGGTGAGCAAGGTCCTCAGTTCCGTCCCAGCCGACTCGTCTGACTACGTCGAACTCAGATATGACGACGAAGTCTGGCACAAGTCAAACCCAAAATCTGACAACGGAAGCGAACGAGTCGGGGTCGAGGGACGCTCCGCCGACCAAAGCTCCATCAATGTCCCGCTTCGCCATCAAACCCGCGATGTTGCCAGGATTGACAGAACCACCATACAGAACCCTCACAGATTCACCTGCAGCGTGGCCTACGGACTCAACCGTGGTTCTCACCAACGTGCACATGGACCCTGCGTCATCCGAACTTGCCGTCTTCCCTGTTCCGATCGCCCAAATCGGTTCATAGGCGATGACTGTGGACGCAAGATGATCCCCGGAAACTCCAGCAAGTCCTTCTGCGATCTGGGAAGCCACTCTTGACTCTGCTTGGTCTGCATCGCGTTCCTGCTCCGTTTCCCCAACACAAAGAATCGGTGTCATTCCTGCGGCAAGCACCGCCTTCAGCTTCCTATTCACTGTTTCATCGGTCTCGCCAAAGATTTGCCTTCGTTCGCTGTGACCGACAATGACATACCTGACACTGAGTTTCGACAACATAGAAGGTGCAATTTCGCCCGTGAAGGCACCGTTGTCATGCCAGTCGACGTTCTGCGCCCCGAGACGGATGGAAAGGTGGTCCGTCTCGATAACCGTCTGAGCCGACCTCAACGATGTGAACGGAGGACAAATTACAACCTCGACGCGTGAATAATCTCCCACATCTAATCGGTAGCTCAGCTTTTGGACCATTTGGATTGTCTCGAGGTGGCTCGAGTTCATTTTCCAATTGCCAACGATCAAACTCTTGCGCGTCATCATTCCAACCTTTGGTTATCTGGGCGGAGCAGCGGCGCCACACCCGGCAGAGTCGCACCCTCAAGCATCGCGAGTCCTGCTCCCCCACCGCTCGAGACGTGCGAGATGGACGACCCGAGTCCGAGGATACGGAGGGCAGCAACGGAGTCGCCTCCACCGACAACGGTGTACCCGTTGCTGGCAGAGATTGCTTCGGCAATGCCCTCAGTCCCCGCCCGAAACGGTTCCCACTCGAAGACCCCCATTGGACCGTTCCAGAAGACAGAACCGGCTGCCTTGACCGCACCGGCGAATCGTCTCGTCGAATCCGGCCCGATGTCTAGCCCCATCCACTTGTCGGGAATAGAGTTGACATCCACCGTTTCGTGCTCGGCGTCGGGTGTGAATCGGTCGGCAACAACTACATCTGTTGGCAGGACAATCTTGTCTCCGTGGCGCGACCGGAGCAGCCTCTCGACGACTTCAACCATGTCCTCTTCAACAAGTGATGCTCCGACTTCAAATCCGGCGGCCTGAAGCAGCGTGAAGCACATGCCGCCTCCAATCAGCATCAAGTCAACGTCAGGAAGCAACCTCTCGATGACAGGGAGCTTGTCAGATATCTTCGCTCCGCCCATGACAACGACGTACGGCTGTTCTGGTCCGTCGAGCAGTCGGTCGAAGGCAAGAATTTCTGAAGCCAGCAGGCGCCCGGCTACTGATGGCAGACGATGGGCCACCCCGACATTCGACGCATGGGAGCGATGTGCGGTGCCGAACGCATCGTTGACAAATATGTCGGCAAGCGCAGCGAGCCCGTCTGCTAGCGCCGGATCGTTGTTCGCCTCGCCGGGCTCGAACCGCGTGTTCTCGAGTACAACGACGCTTCCAGCGGGGGCGGAGGCAATCACACTTGTCACCTCTGGTCCTACAACGCCTGGGGCCAGAACCACTTCAAAGGCACCAAGTTCGCTGAGTCTTTGTGCCACCGGATGCATCGAGAATGCAGGATCAACACCGGTCGGCCGACCAAGATGGCTCGCGACGACAGTCTTAGTCGCCTTGGTGCGGACCTCTGAAATCGTCCCGAGACTTGCGATGATCCGAAAATCGTCTGCAACCTCGCCGTCAACGAGCGGGACATTCAGATCTGCCCGAATCAGAACCGAACGACCGCTCAGGTCCATGTCGTCGAGGGTTAAGAGAACTTCAGCCAAGCTTGCGACAGAGGTCAACGAGTCGGCTCGAGTACCCCCACTCATTGTCGTACCAGCCGAACACCTTCACAGTGTTGCCAAGCACCATTGTTGATGCTCCGTCGACTATGACGGAGTGCGGATCGCCAACGATGTCGGATGAAACAATCGGGTCCTCCGTGTATCGAATGATTCCCTTGTAGGGACCGTCAGCGGCGGCCTTGAGGGCGGCGTTCACCGAATCGACGGTGACATCCTTGACAACGGTTGCCACCAAGTCCGTAATTGAACCGTCGGGTACCGGAACCCGCAATGCGGTCCCCGATAGCTTGCCTATGAGCTTTGGCAACACCTTTACGACCGCGGATGCTGCGCCGGTCGAAGATGGGATGATGTTGATCGCTGCAGCCCTCGCCCGCCTTGGGTCCGAGTGCATGACATCGGATAGCCGTTGATCGTTCGTGTACGCGTGCACGGTCGTGAACATGCCGTTGGTCAATTCGAATGCGTCATCAAGAACCTTGACCATCGGCGCAAGGCAGTTCGTTGTACACGAAGCGTTCGAGATAATTCTGTGGGTCGCAGGGTCAAGGTCGTCGTCGTTCACGCCGAGAACGATCGAGACATCGGGGTCGCCCATCGGCGCTGAGACCACGACATACTTCGCTCCGGCGGTCAAGTGCTTGCTTGCCTTCTCATGGCTATTGAACACGCCAGTTGATTCGATTACGACGTCCACGCCAAGTTCTGCCCAAGGGAGGTTCTCGGGATCTCTTTCGGAAAAGACCTTGAACCGATCGCCGTCGACAACGATGTCTCCGTCGACGACGGACACATCACCAGGGTATGTTCCATGCACCGAATCGTATTTGAGGAGGTGGGCGTTCATTTCGACAGCGCCAAGATCGTTGATTGCAACGATGTCGATACCACCAAACGCCGAAGTAATCGCGCTCCACGTGCTTGCGATTGTTGCTGTGTCAGACACATCAACCCCCGACAGCGCCCTTCGCAGATCGGTACCGACCGAGCCACCCTTTGCGGCGCGGAAGAAGTTTCTCCCTATCCGACCGAATCCGTTGATCGCTACCTTCATGCTTGGCTCCTGAGGTTCATCGAGTAATTGTGCTGAGTACGTTCCCAAGCTTCTGCGGATCGTGGCTTGGCCAGTCCTCGGACTCGTCAACCAGATCTGCCGTCGTGAGATCTGCGCCGTAGGTGGCAAGAATCTCAGCGTCAAAAGCGACGGAATGAAGCGGTTGAGCGACATCAATCACGTGGTCATTCGCGACGATAGCACCGGGCGGGCGCGCTCCTGTCAGGCGCAAGAGAGCGTCGAGATGGTCCATTCCGTCCATGCCAAAGGTTTCGCCGTCCTGCGTGATGAGGTTTGCTACGTACACAAGCTGAGCCTTTGACCTGTTCACGGCCTCTGTAACGCCCGGCACTCTCAATGCTGCGATCGTCGATGTCAGGAGACTCCCAGGGCCAAGAATAATCTGGTCCGCAGACTCGATCGCAAAGATGGCCCGAGGGGACGCCGCGGCGGTCGCAGGCAATACATCGAGTGAATCAACCTTGCCCCGGTACTGCTGAATCCTGACCTGCCCCTCGACCAGGCCACTGTCGGTATCAGCGGTCAGGGTCAGATGTTCGTTGCACACCGGCACGACCGACCCGGACGTCTTGAGAAGAACTTCTGCCCTAAGCACAGCCGGTTCGAAGCCGCCCTCGATCTCGGAAAGTGCTGCCAGAATGAGGTTTCCGAGAGAGTGACCTCCCACATCCGCTCCGTCGAATCGATATGCGAAAATCCGTTTCCAGGTTGATTCGTCGGGTGTCAGAGCAAGGAGACACTTCCGAATGTCTCCTGGTGGCGGAATGTCGAGGCCTGGAACCAATCTCCCGCTCGAACCACCGTCGTCCGAAACCGAGACAATTGCATCAACGGTGCCTGCATAGGTGAGGGCCGCCTGCAATGTCTTAGAGAGTCCGTGACCGCCACCGATGGCGACAACGTGCGGACCGTCAGAGTCGAGAGCGAGTTCCTGCATGAGGGTCTGGGGAGTCGGAGCGTCAAACGTCATGACCTTGGCATGTCTCTGTGGTGGATGGTCGTCGAAACGTTGACGTCGATCAGGTGTTTCCCAATTGCTTCGGCAAGCGCCACGCTCCGATGCTGCCCACCTGTGCAGCCCACGCCGATGGTCAGGTACGACTTCCCCTCCAGCACATACTTCGGAATCAGGAAGTCGAGTAGGTCATTGACCTTCTCAAGGAAGACTCCAGCCTCATCGTGGCGGAAGACATAGTCTCGTACTGCGCCATCGAGTCCTGTCAGCGAACGGAGGTCCGGTATCCAGTACGGGTTTGGCAAGAAACGCACATCAAACATGACATCCACCACCCGCAGCGGGCCCTTCTTGAAGCCGAAACTCGTAACGTCGACGCGCATCGTGTGACGTGTATCCGCATCCTCAAACGCCTGACGCAGTCTGTCTCTAAGGTCATGCACACTCAAATCGGATGTATCCACAATGACATCTGAGGCTGCCCTGACATCTTCAAAGGCAGCGCGCTCGAGGGCGATCGATTCGGAGAGCGAGCTGCTGTCCACTGGGTGCGGGCGCCTGGTTTCTTCGAAACGTCTCGCGAGAACGCTGTTGTCGGCATCGAGAAATAGCACAGTCGTTGGGAGGCCAGCCCGCTGAAATTCGATAAGCGCCTGATCTAGCCGTTCAGCCGTCATTCCTCCCCGTGTATCTGTCACAACAGCAATGCGGCGTCGTCTTCCTTCACCCGACCCGACGCTCGCGACGAGGCTGGACACCAACTCGATAGGAAGGTTGTCGACAACGAAATATCCAATGTCCTCGAGAACGTTCGACGCCTGGCTCCTGCCAGCGCCAGAGAGCCCGGTGATGATCACAACGTTTGGTCCGGTGGATGGCTCACTCATCTGATTGGCTGACCCCCGTGGAGTGCGGAATAGAGTTCGGTAGCAACCCTATCCGGGATGACCTCTGCAAGTTCGGAATGTGTTGCTGCCCGCATCTTTTTGACCGACCCGAATTGCTTGATGAGCGCCTTCTTTCTCCCAGGGCCGACGCCGTCAACATCGTCGAGGATTGAATCCACCATCGAACGGTCTCGGAGCTGGCGGTGGTAGGTGATTGCGAATCGGTGCGCCTCATCTCGTACCCGTTGGAGCAAATACAACGACTCTTCGCCTCTGTCAATGATGATCGGGTCAGAGCGCTGAGGAACGAACACCTCTTCCAATCTCTTTGCGAGACCTACGACCGGTACATCGAGACCAAACTCCTCCAGAACCTTCACCGCTCGACCAAGTTGACCTTTGCCACCATCGATCACGACCAGACTCGGCGGGTATGAGAATCTGCCCTGCTCGTCGGCTGGCAATTCTCGTTCTGCGAGATAGGCCCCAAATCGGCGTCGAATAACTTCCTCCATCGCTGCAAAGTCGTCTTGGCCGTCGATCGTCTTGATCTTGAATCGGCGGTACTGGTTCTTCTTTGGAAGTGCGTCCTCGAACACGACCATCGAGGCAACCGTGTATTTGCCTTGGATCGTTGAGATGTCATAGCACTCAATCCTGAGTGGTGAAACCGGCAGTTCAAGTACATCTTGGAGACTTCGGAGCGCCTTGGCCCGCGCGTTGTGATCCGAGTGACGCTTGAGCCTGTGTCGGTTGAACTCCTCCGTAGCGTTCGCCCTTGCTGTGTCCATGATGCTGCGTCTGGAGCCTCGCATCGGTACTCGCAATGACACCGGTCCTCCTCGTCGATACGTCAGCCAATCGTTCCACAAGTTGATGTCGTCTGGAACGGTCGAAACGAGGACCTCCCTCGGCGGTTGCTCCATGCCGTAGAGTTGCCCAAGCATCCGGCCTGCGAACTCCTCGGGAGTGATGTCCTCGACTCTGTCGACCACTGTCGTCTTACGGCCGGTAACCCTCCCATTTCGGATGTGAAGAACGACAAGTACAAACTCAAGGTCATCCTCATCGAAGGCGACGACATCGAGGTTCTCTCCTGTGTCTGTTACGAGCTCTTGACGTTCGAGCGCAAGACGCATTGCCGATGCTTTGTCCCGCAATCGTGCAGCTTGTTCGAATTCCTGTTTCGCTGCGGCCTCCTGCATCGCCGAATCGACGTCGTCGATGAGGACATCGGAGTTGCCGCTGAGGAACGAAGCGAGCCCATCGACATGGGCTGTGTACTGCTCGGTCGTCACTTCTCCAACACATGGACCCGAGCACTTCTCAATATGAAACAGGAGGCACGGACGCCCCGAAACTTCATGACGTCGGAACTTCGCATCGGTACAGGTCCGGATGGGGAAGGTGCGTAGAAGGCCATCGAGCGTTTGGCGGATCGAGTAGGCCTTCGCATAGGGCCCAAAATACTCGACACCTTTTCGCTTGTTCCCTCGCATCACCGTCGCCTTCGGCCAATCGTCGTTCCTGGTGATCGCAAGGTACGGAAACGACTTGTCATCCTTGAGTCGAACATTGAAATGCGGTTGATGTTCCTGCACCAGCGAGTACTCGAGCATCAGGGCCGCTATCTCGGAATCGGTGACTATCCACTCGAGGTCGGTCGCAAGATCAACCATCGATCGAGTCCGGGGCTGAAGATCGCGAGCGAAATAGTTCGATGTCCGCTTCCGGAGGGATTTGGCTTTCCCGACATAGAGCGGTCGACCGAATCCGTCGCGGAATATGTACACACCTGGTCCGTCTGGAACTGTTGTAGGTGCCGGTCGTTCGAGCATGGACCGATGGTACCGACCACTTATGACAGGACAGCCGCACTATTAAGCCATCGGACACCGAGTAATCGCGGGATGCTCTCTTGGCCTTCGTAGCCTGGCATTGCTTGAATGGCCTCTCGACTTAGCGGGCGCTCATGCATCTCTACCAGCGACCAACCGCTCGCAGCAGCGGTCGTGAGCAGTTCACCGAGCGGTCGGTGAAAGAAGTCAATTGTTCGGTGACCGGCCGGGGCGCTGCTTGACCCGGTCGAGTCGTATTCGCCCCACCGCCACAGCACCTCACCGTCGATGTCGCCTATTGGGGCTGACCCTGGTGCGGTGAATGCTGGATGGTTGATCACGATCGCAAGAGAACCACCGGGCTTGACCACCCGAGCCGTCTCAGCAAAGAAGAGCTTGTCATCCTCGATCAGGTCAATCAGATAGATAGAACCTGCGTGGTCGAACGCATCGGTTCGGAAACACCCAAGATTCGGCAATCTCACCCTCGCGACCGGACCAACCGACGCCGCTTCGATGAGGAGGGCCTGAGAGAGATCAACACCGACGGTTCGGGTGCCTGTTGCTGGCATCGCTTGCCCTTGGCCGCAACCGAGATCAACAACGAGTCCATCCATGTTGGCTGTTAGCTGTTCATAGAGAGGGTGCACATCGGACCGATACGCCGCATCGTCGACGATTTCATTACTCCACCAGCCGGCGATGTCATCCCAATTGTCGGATCTGGGTACTTCGCGTTGGTTCATGATCGGTATAGTGTGCCATGCTGGATACTAGAACGCCCACACACCGATGACTCGGCTCGCCGAATCCGGCTGTTCATCGTCTCGATTGGCGCTTGCCTCGGTGCGTCTGTATTCGCTCTGATCGCGGCCCAACTCGACGGCATACGGGTTGTTCTGATCGGCGACATCTCCCTCTACTCAGATATCGCTGCAGCGGTCCTCAATGGCGAGATGCCGTACATAGATCTTCCAGTCGAACATCTTCCGCTGTCCCTTTTGACGATCGTTGTCCTTGGCTGGTTTGCCGAGGTCTTGGGAGTAGGTCTTTTGGCGGTGTGGATGCCGGCAACGACGGCCGCGTTTGTTGCAACAGCTCAACTCGTCGACCGACTAGAGCCTACGAATCGGGGCGGGTTCCGATTCGTAGCTGTGTCTCTTCCAATGCTCCCGCTCGTACTGTTCCGACTTGAGCCTTGGGTTGTGCTATTCGTCGCTCTGGCACTCGTGGCTTATGTAGCGAATCGGTACGCTCTTGGGGGTGTTTGGACATTCGCGGGAATCCTTGCAAAAGGGTGGCCAATGGCTCTCGCCCTGATCCCATGGTCGAAAGAACGCCGCCGCAGCGCCTTGATCTTGGTAGGTCTTTCTGGGGTGGCTCTCGCCGCCGTTGCTCTCACTCCTGGTTTTCAGGCATCCCGCGAGTTTGAAGGCATCCACACCGAGACAGTTGTCGGAAGCCTCACTCTCCTATGGCGCTCAATCACTGGCGCGGGGCTCGACCTCCAAGGGAGCGCGGGGGCAGTCTACGTGACGGCACCTGGCGTCCTCGCTGCCCTAAACGCTGTCCCTGGCATTGCGATTCTAATCGTGGGTGCCGTAGTCGCGCGGTCACGCCGCCTCGGCTTCGCAGACCTCGTGGCTCTCTCCGGATTCGTAGTGCTGGGGGTCATGCTGATTAGCCCGCTATTTTCAACTCAGTTCATCTTCTGGCTCGCCCCATTCGTAGTCGTTCTAGGTCACAAACCCCGACTGATCTATGCGGCGGCAGGCGTGTTCGGTCTTTTGTCGGTAACCGACTTTGATCCGACGAGTCTGCTGTGGATTCTTGAAGTGGTTGCCAAGAATGGTGCGATCCTGCTGCTCGCCGTTGTGTGGACCGGTCACCTGCTTGCCCTCGACGGCACTCCAGCAAGCAACACGTCTCGCAAGAACTTGCCCGTATAGCTTTCTGGGACCTCGCTGACCTGCTCAGGGGTGCCGACAGCCACGATCTCCCCCCCTCCGTCACCACCTTCAGGGCCGAGATCAATGACCCAGTCGACCGATTTGATGACATCCATGTTGTGCTCGATCACGACCACGGTATTCCCTGTTTCGACTAGACGCTGGAGGACGCCAAGCAGCTTCCGAATGTCTTCGAAGTGCAGACCCGTGGTCGGTTCATCAAGTATGTAAAAAGTGCGACCCGTCGAGCGTTTACCAAGCTCTGACGCGAGTTTGACCCGTTGCGCCTCGCCGCCCGAGAGCGTCGTCGCTGGTTGGCCGAGCCTGACGTATCCGAGTCCGACGTCGTACAGCGTCCCAAGTACGCGGGCGATCTTCGGCTGGTGTTCAAAAAATGTGAGGGCCTCTTCGATGGACATGCCAAGCACATCGGCAATCGAGTGCCCTTTGAACTTCACCTCGAGTGTGTCCCTGTTGTACCTGAGGCCACCGCATGTATCGCACGGCACGTACACGTCCGGTAAGAAGTGCATCTCGATCTTGAGAGTGCCGTCTCCCTTGCATGCCTCACATCTGCCCCCTGACACGTTGAATGAGAACCGTCCAGACTGGTAGCCCCTGATCCTCGAATCTTCGGTCGAAGCGAACAACTGGCGAATGGGGTCGAACACCTTTGTATAGGTGGCGGGATTCGACCTCGGCGTGCGACCGATCGGTGATTGATCGATGTTGATCACTTTGTCAATGAGGTCGAGGCCCTGCGCGATCCTGTGCCGGCCTGGCCGAATTCGTGAACCGTGGAGTGCACCATGAAGAGACTTGCTCAATATCTGCTCCACGAGAGACGACTTTCCACTCCCCGACACGCCGGTGACAGCCGTCAACGTGCCAAGAGGGAATGAGACGTCGATCTCTTTGAGATTGTTCTCAGATGCACCGAGAATTGTTATTTCCTCCCCGCGCCCTTCTCTCCGAGACGAAGGGACCTCGATCTTCCGCTTACGCGACAGGTACTGGCCAGTTATCGAGTTCTCTTCAGCTTCGAGATCCTTGACCGTTCCCTGTGCGACAATCGCACCGCCGTGTTCGCCCGCTCCAGGCCCGATATCGACCACATGGTCAGCTATCCGGATGGTTTCCTCATCGTGCTCCACAACGATCAGCGTGTTCCCGAGATCCCGCAGTCGAAGCAGCGTCTCGATCAAGCGCTGGTTGTCTCGCTGGTGCAAGCCGATCGAGGGTTCGTCGAGGATGTAGAGCACGCCAACGAGACCCGACCCAATCTGGGTGGCGAGTCGAATCCTTTGAGCCTCGCCACCAGCGAGAGTGGCAGCTGAACGCGCAAGCGTGAGGTAGTCGAGTCCAACCGCGACAAGAAAGTTGAGACGCTCACCGATCTCCTTGACAATCGGATCGGCAATCTTGGCATCTCGCTGGTCGAGTTCGATACCTGTAAGAAACTCTCGAGCATTCCGTAAACTCATCTGAGAGACATTTGCAATGTTCTGCCCGTCGATGGTCACCGCGAGCGAGACGGCGTTCAGCCTTCCCCCATCACAAACAGTGCACGGGATCTCTCGCATGTATTGCTGGTAGCCAGCCCTCGAAGAGTCAGACTCAGAGTCTGCATACCGTCGCTCGATCCACGGTAGAACACCCTCATACTTTGCCTCGTACGACCGCTGCCTTCCGAAACGATTCTCGTACCGCACGGTGTAGGTGTCATCCCCTCCCCCGCTAAGGAACAATGCCTTGTGGTCGTCTGGAAGTGATGACCACGGCGCGTCCACGTCTACTCCGTGCAATGAGGCGACCGAGCCAATCAGGCGTTGGTAGTACGTCATCCTGTGCCTGCCACGCCACGGTCCGATCGCACCCTCGGCAAGACTCATGTCTAGCTGAGGCACAACGAGATCGGCGTCTACCTGGAACCGTGTGCCAATTCCAGAACACGAATTGCACGCACCGTACGGGCTGTTGAACGAGAAGTTCCTCGGTTGGAGTTCCTCGAATGAGAGACCGCACTGCGGGCATGCAAATGCCTGAGAGAAAGAGAGTGTCGGTCCGTCCTCTATGTCAACGAGAGCTGTCCCGTCTGCGAGGTCAAGGGCGGTCTCGATCGAGTCCGTCAACCGCCTTTCCATACCACTCTTTCTCGTGAGCCGGTCAACAACAACCTCGATTGTGTGCTGCTCATACCGTGCAAGTTCAAACTCGTCCGTCAGCTCGGTGACCTCTCCATCGATTCGTGCTCGAGAGAATCCGTCTCTGATCAGATCTGCGAACAACTGGTCGTACTCCCCTTTGCGGCCTTGAACCACAGGGGCAAGAATCTGAAAGCGGGTTCCTTCCTCAAGTTCGAGGATTCTGTCGACTATCTGTTGGGGCGATTGTCTCGCCACCGGATTCCCATCGTTCGGACAATGAGGAACACCCATGCGTGCGAACAGGAGTCGGAGATAATCGTGAATCTCGGTAACGGTTCCAACGGTGGACCGAGGGTTGCGACTCGCGGTCTTCTGGTCAATCGAAATGGCTGGCGACAGCCCCTCGATGAAGTCCACATCCGGCTTGTCCATCTGCCCAAGGAACTGCCTTGCGTATGCAGAGAGGCTCTCCACATACCTCCGTTGGCCCTCCGCATAGATCGTGTCGAAAGCCAGCGACGATTTGCCTGACCCTGACAATCCGGTGAAGACGATCAGCTGGTCACGTGGCAACTCAAGATCAATGTTCTTGAGATTGTGCTCCCTTGCACCTTTGATGACAATTGCGTCACTGGCCATTCCGTCGTGTCCTATCGAGAGTTGACTTCAGCGTGGGAGCTCGCGTCAGGACCGGATTCCGACGCGTAGCGATTCGGTCAGCGAGTGTACCGAAGGGGTGTGACAGAAATCCGATCGGAGCGAATCGCACCGATCGCAAACGCTGCTGCGATCCAAATGACTGGCAGGAACAGTGGACTCCAACCAATCGTTGTCGCTGGAAGCTGGGTCCATGACATAGCGATCACGAATGCAGTCGCCATCAGGCGGAAGCCTCGAAGCCAAGCGAGGGATACGCCGACCGTGAGAAGGACCAAAGCGGTGTCGTAGTACAAGGCAGATGGTGCAGCGAGCACGATGAGCGGCGCGACTGCATACCAGGGGATCTCTCGCCAACGTCTCGACATAACTCCGATGGCGATTGGGATGCCAATCATTGCGAGGACAATCACAGTCACGATGTAGCTGGCGGTTGTTATCCCGAGGACGTTCTGGACCCAGCCGAGAACTGAAACCATGAGATCGCCATTCACGACCAGATTCTCATCGCCAAACGCCGACACTGCGTCGAGCCATGTTCGGAGCCACTCCCCGCCGATGACCGCAGCTCCCAGCGCGTACAGGCCAGTCGCACCGGCACCGGCCCACGCAACCGACCTCCATCTGCGACCCGCGACGAGCACCAAGATCACGAACAAACCGAATTGCGGTTTGTAGAGCATGGCAGCGGCCGCAAGGCCGGTGGCCATGTGTCGATCGTAGGCATCGAAACGCGCCACCAGGACGAGGAGGAGCAGGGTGAACGTTGCGTTCTGCCCTCCAAGCACAGACCGAAGCACTGGGTAGATGAGGAGGGCCGCGGCAGCTGCGACTCCGAGTCGAGTTGGCCCGTCGAGCATCCCTCTTGCCATCGGGCGGAATGCGACGATCGCACCAATCAAGGCAGCAATGCCAAGCAGGCTGTGAAGCGCGTAGGCTGCCTCGTAGGGGAGTGACGCCAGCGCTGCGTACGGAACCGCTGTGAACGGTGGGTAGGCGAAGTAGAGGAACCGGCCATCGTCGAACTGTTCCGACTGGACACTCTGTTGGATCGATGAGTCGTAGAGATCGCTCCCCTGACCATCTAGGACAATCGTGCCTGCGCCGTAGAACGAGGGAAAGTCGCCGCCGAGTCGTGCGTCGGCATCACCTGTGAATGCAGCAACAGCGGAGCCAGCCGTGGCGACGGCGATAGTCGCAACAACAATCCACGGACCGAACCGCGCGAGCATGGAATCCATCGACAACATGGAACGCTTACCGTAGCCCACTGCGAGCTGCGCTCCCTCTATCTCGCTGCCTCGGTCAACTCCTTGAGTTCGCGTTTGAGATCGTTGATCTCGTCCCTGAGGCGTGCGGCATACTCGAACCGAAGCTCGCCTGCGGCATCGTTCATTTCCTCTTCGAGACTCTGGATGAGTCTCCTGAGGTCTGGTGTCGTCAGATCAAGCGGTTCTCGTCTCCGGAGTTCGCGTGCTCTTCGGTCTCCGGCTGGTGCGCCACCAGACGAGACGAGCTCAAGGATGTCCGACACCTTCTTGCGGATGGTCTTTGGATCAATCCCATGTTCCTCGTTGTATGCGACTTGCAGCATCCGTCTCCGGTTTGTTTCGCTCAAAGCCCTACGCATCGAATCCGTCACATTGTCCGCGTACATAATTACCGAGCCGTCAATGTTTCTGGCAGCCCTTCCAATCGTTTGGATGAGGCTGGTGCCTGAACGGAGGAAACCTTCTTTGTCGGCATCGAGGATCGCAACCAGCGCCACCTCAGGAAGATCAAGGCCCTCGCGAAGCAGGTTGACACCGATCAAAACGTCGTATTCACCAAGCCGAAGATCTCGAAGGATCTGAACTCGCTCAAGCGTGTCGATATCGCTGTGCAGGTACCGCGCCCGAACGCCAAGCTCAAGCAGGTAGTCGCTCAGGTCCTCCGCCATTTTCTTGGTCAGCGTCGTCACGAGGACTCGTTGGTCGTTCACCGCTGCTTCTTGGATCTCTCCAACCAGATCGTCGATTTGTCCTTTGGTAGGTCTGACGACGACCATCGGGTCAACGAGCCCAGTTGGCCTGATGATTTGTTCCACAACTTGATCGGATTCACGAATCTCCCACGCACTCGGAGTCGCAGAGAGCAGAATCGCTTGATTGATACGGCCATACCACTCGTCGAAGGTCAGGGGCCTGTTGTCCAGAGCTGAAGGAAGACGGAAGCCGTGTTCAATCAAGACGTCCTTGCGAGACCGGTCACCTGCGTATTGGCCGTTGATCTGCGGAACGGTCACGTGGCTCTCGTCGAGAACCATCAAGAAGTCATCGGGGAAGTAGTCGAGAAGGGTGAAAGGAGCCTCCCCAGGTTCCCTCCCATCGAGATACCTCGAATAGTTCTCGATACCCGAGCAATAGCCGACTTCGCGCATCATCTCGATGTCGTAGTTCGTGCGCATACGGAGCCTCTGAGCCTCAAGCATTTTGCCTTGTAGATCGAGCTTCTTCAAATGGGCCTCAAGCTCCTCTTCGATCCCCACTATCGACCGCTCGATGATTTCCTGCGAAGTCACGTAGTGGGTCGCGGGATAGATAAAGACATCGCTCATTTCCTCGATGACTTCGCCCGTGATGGGATTCATACGCGAAATCCGTTCGACATCATCCCCCCAATACTCAATCCTGACGACGGTCTCGTCGTACGTCGTGAACACCTCAAGCGTGTCCCCCTTCACCCTGAACGTTCCTCGCGTGAGATTCACCTCATTGCGGTCGTACTGAATGTTGACCAGCCGTTTGATTACCTCGTCGAGTGGAAATTCGACACCCTTGACCAGTCTGATGAGTTGGCCTTCGTAATGCTCAGGGGAACCAAGTCCATAAATCGCAGACACTGAGGCAACGATGATCACGTCTCTGCGTGTCAGCAGGGCTGCGGTCGCTGCATGTCTGAGCCTGTCGATCTCGTCGTTGACCGTCGACTCCTTCTCGATATATGTGTCGGTCTGCGCGATGTATGCCTCCGGCTGGTAGTAGTCGTAGTAAGAAACGAAGTACTCGACCCTGTTCTTTGGAAAGAACTGCCGGTACTCGTTCGCCAACTGCGCTGCGAGGGCCTTGTTTGGCGCAAGTACAAGTGTCGGCTTCTGCACCTTTTCGATGGTCCAAGCAATTGTCGCCGACTTCCCTGAGCCCGTGATTCCAAGCAGCGTCTGAAAGCGGTCCCCTCGTTCGAGTCCTGCGGTGAGCTGGGCAATCGCCTCAGGTTGGTCGCCGCTCGGTTGGAAATCGCTCACAACCTCGAACGGAACAAACTTCACGGTGCTACGCCCGAGACGAGACGTTCGATCGCCTGCAAGGTGCTGGCCCACTCACCTTCGTTGTCGATTACAACGTCCGCCCACTCCGCCCACGCCTCGTCTGGCTCCTGGTTAGCGATTCTCGCCACCACATCGGCAACGTCGGCACCCCGAGCGACCGCCCGCGCTATACGAACGTCCTCTGGGGCAAGGACTGCGACCTTGAGCCAAGGTGACGTCGCATGCAAGCGAAGCAGCGGTATTTCGACAATCACCCTCGAACCTGGTGAATCCTGCGCGGCGGCAGCGACCCTCGCCTCGACCCTGCTCCAAATGGCGGGATGAGAGATCGCCTCAAGCTCAGCCAACGCCGACGGGTGCCTGAATACGATTCCGGCAAGCTTGGCTCGGTCAACGCTACCGGCTACCACGGCCTCTGGCCAGCGAGCCATCACCAATCGACCTGACTCGGTACGTGCGTCGAGGACCTCGTGCCCAATGGTGTCGGTTTCGATCACCACGAATCCAGCTCGCAGGAATTCAGCAAGCACCTTCGACTTACCTGCTCCGATGCCTCCGCCGAGCAGGAGCGGAGCAAAGGAACCAAGTGCGCCGCGGTGTTCAGTATGACTATCTCGAGTGTCACGATGTCCCATGTCAAGGACTGTACTCTGCGCCTGTGACAGGAATGCAGGCATGGACCCAGCGACTCAAGTTCGCATCAAACGCACTCCACCTTGTTGCGCTTGTCACAGCAATCGTCAGCTCCATGATCCCAGGTGGGGCCGATAGAGCAACGATCGTGGCGGCACTTGCGGCTTCGATCGGCGTTGCAGCGGCGTTAGCCGCAAGGATCCCGTTTCCCGATCGCCCAGTCCGAGAAATCCTGATCCTCGCTGGTTCGCTGTCGGCCTCGTATGTTGCAGTTGGCCTGACAGGAGGTCTGGATAGCGCCTACACCCTCTTGCCAATTGCATCGATATTTCTCGGAGCAGTGGGAGGGGGAATCCGGACCGCCGCTCCAACCGCCCTCCTCGCGACAGTCGGCGCGATGTCAGGCCGAGAAACATGAACGGGACAACAACCACGAGGTCTCTCATGCGTATCTTCCCTCGCACCGCCCCGACGATTACACCCACGATCAGTGCAACATACGGCATTTGGGCAATGCCGCCAAAGTCAGGCGGCTTCCACTCCTGCATCTGGCGGAGGGCTTCCTGTGAGCCAAAGAAATCGAGGAAGATCTGCCAGG
>JAQCAA010000016.1 GCA_027728645.1 Actinomycetota bacterium
ATGGCGATCTCCATGTCGCGAGCGGCAAGGGAGGAAGGGACGATCACATCGACGCCAAGGGTCCGGTACTCATCAGATCGCTCCGGGATGCGCGAGATCGCAACGATGTGCTCTGCACCAGCATCTTTTGCAAGTTTCACAACCTCGAGGTTCACATCATCTGATCCCGAACCAGCAACCACCGTCGAAATGCTGTCAACGCCCGCGTTACGAAGCACAACGGCGCTCGATCCGTCGCCGAGGATTGAGGTGACATCTCGGATGAGCTCGGCCGCTGCAAGCTTGGCAGGATCCGAATCGATGACCACGACATCCCAGCTGTCCCCGAGGCGCCGCATCAGCTCGCGTGTCGTTGCGCCAGCACCGACGATGACCGCTTTCATGAGGCTCCAAGTGGGGGACGGTGTTGGTTCATTATGCCCGATTCGGACACGCCATCGAGGCGACCTGTCACAGGCTATTCCCGAATCGTGGAGCGGGAGCGGGTCTTTCCCCTTCAGCCCCTTCGACAATGGCCTGTCGCTCTACATTGTGTGGGTGGTCCGCAACCTCTGAAAGGGCGAGAACTGGAGTGACACAGGCGTCGGTTCCGTCGAAGATCTCCTGCCATTCGTTTCTGGATCGTGTCGAAAACATCCCCGCAAACAGCTCGGTGAGATCCTCCCAGTTCTCCGGGTTGAAACGGTCCGGGATCTCAGCCTCCACGAGACCGAGTCCGGCAACCATTGCGGAATAGAAGGCTGGCTCGAGGGCACCGACGGCCATGAACCCACCGTCGCTCGTCGCGTAGGTGCAGTAGAAAGGTGCACCTCCGTCTAGGAGGTTTGCTTGGCGATTCTCCACCCATACCCCGTTGTTCAACAGCGATCGGATCGGTCCCATCAAAGAAGCAGCACCATCAACCATCGCAATGTCGATGACCTGACCCGAGCCGGTGCGGGAGCGCTCGACGAGGGCTGCAAGGACTCCCGCTACCGCATACATCGCACCACCTCCGTAGTCCCCAACGAGATTCAGAGGCGGAAGCGGTCGATCCGATGAGCCGATGGTTGCGAGCGCCCCGGCAAGACCGATGTAATTGATGTCATGTCCTGCCATAGAGGCGTACTCGCCATCTTGACCCCAACCGGTGACCCGCGCATAGACGAGCCCTTGGTTCATCTCGAGAGCCACATCGGGGCCGAGTCCGAGTCGCTCAAGCGTGCCGGGGCGAAAGCCTTCTATCAACACATCAGCACTTGAGAGAAGATCCAACGCCTGATTGCGACCAGCGTCGGTCTTAAGGTCAATCGCAACCGTGTCACCCGATGCTTCGGCTGTGGACATCAAGGAAGATGGCAGCCCGCTCGCCTGCCCAGAAGGTCGGGCAACCCGTACAACCTTTGCTCCCATATCCACGAGCATCCCGCACGCAAATGGAACGGGCCCGATGGCCTCAAACTCGACGACGACGATGCCATCGAGCGGGCCGCCGCGAACGGTCACAGGGAACACCAACTCGAAACGAGTAGCTCAAAGAACCTGTCAGCTTCAACATCGAACACGACAGTCGCATTGGGCACCGAGCCGTCCATGCGTTCGTAGGTATTGCCGATCGTTTCTTCGTTCGTATAGTCGATTCCAATCGACATCCTCCGACTGCGGAACAGGGTCGGGTCGATGAGGTACGCCACCGCACAAGGGTCATGCATCGCAGCCCCATCCCAGCCGTACTTCGCAACGTCGTACTGTTCGTAGAAGCCGATCATGCCAGCGCAAGCGGTAGCCACCGGTGAGCCGAACTCTGCAAGTCTGCGCACTGCCTCCTGAGGCAACAAGGCCTTGTGGGTCACGTCCAATGGCAATACGACCATTGGGATCCCACTCTTGAACACAATCGCCCCGGCGTGTGGGTCGACGAACGCATTGAATTCGGCGAGGGCAGTCGTATTGCCTGGCTCATCGAAGGCGCCGCCCATCCACACTATCTCCCTGATCTTGGGGATGATCGCCCTCTCCTTCGCAATCGCCATCCCGATGTTGGTGAGCGGCCCGACTGGAACGAGGGTGACTGACCCGTCTTCGGCAGCCATGCATGTCTCGATGATGTGGTCGACGCCATGCTGCGCTTCTGCCTTGCGAAGAGCTGCCGGAATGTCGGCACCATCAATTCCCGTATCACCGTGAACGTACTCTGCGGTGTACTGCTCGCGGATCAGCGGGAGTTCACACCCGCGGTACACAGGAATGTCGTCGCGACCCGCCAGCGAGAGCAGAGCAAGCAGATTGTCGGTGACCAATGGCTGGGGAACGTTACCTGCAACAGAGACCACTGACAGCACTTCAATTTCGGGAGCAGCAAGAGCAAGGAGGAGCGCAAGCGCATCATCCTGACCCGGATCTGAATCGAAAATAATCTTCCTCGTCATGTCAACCGTCCCGTTCTACAAGCTTCAACAATTCGCCGTTCTGGGTCACGATATAGACCTCAGCGTCTCGCCCGATCCCAAATCCGGTCGGTCGATCAATCCCGCCTCCAATGACGTCCGTCCACAGGTGGTCTTGGCCCTGTCGAGAAATGCTCGGGACGATGCCCGTGCAGTAGTCGGCGTAGAAGAACTGGCCTCGAAGCGAGGGCATCGCGTCTCCTTCGTAGACAACTCCTCCGGTGATCGAGCAGCCCTCATCGTGCGAGTATTCGGTGATTGGCAGCACGAACCCTGAGGCGTCGCAAGCACTCGACTGGAAACACGATGACCCTTCGAGCACGTTCCATCCGTAATTCAACCCCTTGGCGCTGACAGGCGCCACGTTGACCTCCTCGAACTGGCCCTGTCCAACATCGGCGATCCAGACATCGTCGCCGCCGAAGGCAAATCGCCATGGGTTCCGGAGACCGATCGCCCAGACCTCAGGTGCACCACCTTCACCGTCGACAAACGGGTTGTCGACAGGGATTGCATACGCCTCGATACCGGCGATTCCAACGGCGATGCGGAGCATCGATCCGAGAAGCGTCCTGGAATCCTGACCGTTGGCGAACCTGTCATTCGAGCCTCCCCCGTCACCGAGCGCAATCCACAGATAGCCGTCAGGACCGAACGCGATCATCCCACCATTGTGGTTCGCAGCTGGTTGTCGAATTCTGATGATCTCTGTTCGGCTGTTACGGTCGAAGACGCCATTAGATACCGCAAACTGCTCAATAACCGTGTGGGGTCCTTTGGCAACGTACGAAACGTAGGCAAGCCCGTTGTCGAGGAAATCGGGGTGGAATGCGAGCCCCAGCAGACCTTTTTCTCCCCCGAACTCAACATCTGCTGAGAGATCGAGCGCCAGCTCGTGCCCACTCTGATCAGCCCTGACGATCGAACCAGTCTGTTCCACTACGAAGTCGAATCCACCGAGAGGATCAGCAACAAGAAGAACAGGATTGTCGAAGCCGGTGTCGATGCGTTCGATGCCGAGACGGACTTCGCTGACGGGGATTGTCGAAGAGGTCGTTATCGGAGTTGCAGCGGTTGTCGAAGTCCCCGAACCCTGGGATATCACAGTTGTGGAAATCGCGGTTGTCGTTGTTGGCAGAACTGGTGCCAGCGTCGACGAGGCGCCAGCATCTTCGTTGAGGTCGTTGGTCGTGGACCCCGCTGCCGCGACCAACAGCGCTACGACGACGATGACCACTCGCTTGGAGGCGGTCCTGGTTGATGAACGCGTGCCAGACATAGGTCAGTCTCTCACGGGAGCGACCCTACCGAATCAGTCGTACGCCTCGGATTCCTGCCTTGCCAGGAATTCGTAGATTTCGACCATGTCGACACCAGGAATGGTCTCGACAGGCATTGCAGCAAGTACATGGGAGTTCGGGCGGACAGAAGGCCAGGCATGTCCGTTCCAGCGCTCGGCCATCACCTCGCTCACCTGCCGACAACACTCTCCGTCAGGACAGTTGGACACGCTCCTTCGCTCTGTGTGCCAACCTCGAAACCACTTTGCATCCTCAAACTTCGCACCAACCGTCACCGCAGAAACCGGTGCGCGGACGGCCTCAACAAATGTCGCACACCAGTAGGTACCTGCCGAGGTATCGGTGTACTGATAGTGAATCGTGTATCTCGCATCGGATGCAAACGCTTGCCGTGTACCCCACTCCCTGCAGAGCCGTTGCCCCTCAATCGCACCGGCAGAGTTCTTCGGAAACGGCACCCCATTATTCGAATAGGCCTTCCAGATGATGCCCTGGTCATCCGATCTCAAGAAGTGTGTGCCGAGACCAAGGTGCTTGGTCGCGAGGTTGGTGAACCGATGCCCAGCCATCTCGTACGAGACGAAGAACCGATCCTTGAGGTCCTCAACGGAGAGATTGCGCTCGGCTTTGGCCGCCTGCATGAACGGCACCGCCGTTCGTTCCGGAACGAGGACCGCACCCGCAAAGTAGTTGGCCTCGACCCGCTGCCTCAGGAACTCGCCGAAGTCAAGTGGATCGGGATGGTCGAGAGCGAAGTGGCCGAGGGTTTGAAGGATGACTGATCGCGATTCTTTGGAATCGAAATTGTCTCGACCGTGCACAAAGATCTTTCCGTTTCGCATGTCCGTCACGGAACGAACCGATGCAGGAACCTCGGCGGTACGTATCACTCTGAAGCCAAAGTGCGCCGAAAGTGCGTTGAGATCACCCTTCGACATTGCCCCTTGACCGGAGTACCCAATCGCGTCCACCGCGTCTGCTGCAATCCGCTCGATGTCCGCGAAGTAGTTGCCTTTTGCTGTCATCTCTGCTCTGAGTTGTGCGTTCGCAGCCCTGGCCTCGTCCCGTGTGAACGGCGAGGCCGCATCGCGACCACGCAGCTCCCCGTAGAGACGGACGACATGCTGGAGAGCGACGTCTGGCATCTTCGTCGAGGGCTTGAGGTACGGAAGTCCAAGATCCCGGTACGCCTGGTCGCGCTGCGCCTTCTCGATCGCGACTTCAAGCGCAGCTCTCGGAGAGGGAGCCTCGGCGCTGAGAAGATCGGTTGCGTCGACACCCAAAGCGATCGACAATTCATTGATGAGCCCGAGCTTTGGTTCCTTCTTGCCGTTCTCAAGGAGGGACAGGTAAGGAGCAGGCTTCCCAACCTTCTCACCGAGATCATCAAGGGTCATGTCGAGTGCCTTGCGGTGATGCCGCACTCGTCTTCCGAACATCATCGGGTCGATTGTCGACACAATTACCTCCTGAACGCTCTAAATCAACAACTATCAACAATCTTATCACACAAATCATTAGGAGAACAAGAAGAAATGGCCTTTCCTTGAGTAATGGCACACAACGCACAGATTCACACCCTCACCCCCCAGCTCTCGGACACCATGGCAACGATCGTCACAGAAGAGGCGTTGTTGTTTCTATCGGTGCTCCACGATGAGTTCAACGCCGAACGAATTTCGCTGTTGAACAATCGATCGAAGAGACAACGTGACCTCGATGCCGGGGCGGGCTTCGGCTTTCTCCCTGAGACGGTCTCGGTTCGATCAGCGGACTGGACAGCCGCACCGATTCCATCGGACCTCTTGGACCGAAGATGTGAGATAACCGGGCCTACGGACCGCAAGATGGTGATCAACGCTTTGAACTCTGGTGCCAAGGTCTTCATGGCTGATTTCGAAGACTCGAACTCCCCCACATGGTCGAACATGATCGAAGGCCAAGCAAACCTTCGGGATGCCATTCGGCGAGAGATTGACTTCACCGCACCGAACGGAAAGCAGTACGCACTCGAAGCCACATCCGCAACGCTTATGGTGCGGCCACGAGGCCTACATCTTGACGAGTCGCATATCACGGTTGGAGGCAGTCCCATCTCTGCTTCGCTCGTTGACTTCGGGCTGTACCTGTTTCACAACGCAAAGGCGTTGATCGAGCGCGGCTCTGGACCCTATTTCTATCTGCCAAAGCTTGAGAGCCACCTTGAAGCGCGTTGGTGGAATGAAGTGTTCGTTGCGGCCCAGCACGCTTTGGGCCTCGAGATCGGAACGATCAAGGCGACCGTGCTTATCGAGACGATCCCAGCTGCATTCGAAATGGACGAAATCCTGTTCGAACTCAAGGACCACTCTGCTGGTCTGAATGCCGGTCGATGGGATTACATCTTTTCCATCATCAAGAAGCACCGAAAGACAGAGGGTTTTGTGCTTCCTGATCGCAGCCAGATTGGAATGACCGTGCCGTTTATGAGGGCATACAGCGAGCTACTCATCAAGACGTGCCACCGCAGGGGAGTCCACGCGATGGGGGGAATGGCTGCGTTCATCCCGAGCAGACGAGATGAAGCTGTAAATGCCGTCGCTATCGCCAAAGTCACAGAGGACAAGACAAGGGAAGCCGCCGACGGATGCGACGGAACATGGGTCGCGCACCCAGATCTCGTTCCGGTTGCCACTGCGGTTTTCGACGAAGTCCTCGGCTCTGCCCCGAACCAGATCACACGACAGCGTCCAGAGGTCGACATCTCAGCGGAGCAGCTGTCGACGTTCACCGTCGAGGGTGGATCGATCACCGATGACGGGGTTACCCACAACATCGACGTCGCCGTGCGGTACATCGCTTCGTGGCTGACGGGTACCGGTGCCGCAGCGATCTACAACTTGATGGAGGACGCCGCGACCGCCGAGATTTCACGAAGCCAAATTTGGCAGTGGGTCCGCTCTGGTGCTGTTACAACGTCAGGGACTCGGATAACTCCAGAGCTTGTGGCAAAGATCTCGGATGCTGAGACGGACAAGATCCGCACAGAGGTCGGCCACGACGCATACGAAGCCGGGCGCTTCGATGAGGCGAAAGAACTCTTTGAACGCGTGAGCCTGGCAGACGATTTTCCTGAATTCCTGACGCTTCCTGCATACGAGATCCTCGAACGATGACTTCGCCTGACCCCGAAACTCAACGCCTGACACTCGACCAATGGAGAGAACAATGACAAACGAAATTCAGATCGCTGCAAGGGCTCGAGCGATCCAGGCAGATTGGGACACCAACCCGCGGTGGGATGGCATCGAGCGAGACCATTCGGCTGAAGATGTTGTCAGGCTGCAGGGGTCTTTTGTTGAGGACCAGACCATTGCTCGCAACATGGCTGACAAGCTGTGGAATCTTCTTGCAACCGAGGACTATGTGCATGCACTCGGTGCGATGACTGGTGGACAAGCAGTTCAGATGGTCAGAGCAGGGCTGAAAGCGATCTACCTCTCTGGTTGGCAAGTTGCAGCAGATGCGAACCTCTCCGGGGCTGTGTACCCCGACCAGTCGTTGTATCCAGCCAACTCCGCCCCGATGCTTGCCAAGAGGATCAACAACGCGCTCAAGCGAGCTGACGAGATCGAATGGTCGGAAGGAGACGGCTCAACGGACTGGATGGTCCCAATCATCGCAGATGCTGAGAGCGGTTTCGGTGGTGCACTCAACGTGTTCGAACTCACGAAAGGTTTCATCGAGGCCGGCGTGGCAGCTGTCCATCTCGAGGACCAGCTCTCATCAGAGAAGAAGTGCGGACACATGGGCGGCAAGGTCCTAGTTCCGACCGACCAGCACGTCAGAACGCTCAAAGCGGCTCGGTTGGCAGCCGATGTCATGGGAGTGTCGACGCTCGTGGTTGCAAGAACAGACTCACTTGGGGCAACTTTGATCACGACCGACATCGACGAACGCGATCGCAGGTTCATAACCGGAGAACGCACCGCTGAGGGCTTCTTCACCGTAGAAAACGGCATGGAGGCCGCAATCAGTAGAGGGCTCGCGTATGCGCCCTATGCAGACCTGATTTGGTGCGAGACGGCGACACCTGATCTCGACCAGGCTCGTGAGTTCGCAGATGCGATTCACGCTGAGTTCCCTGGCAAGATGCTCGCCTACAACTGCTCGCCATCGTTCAACTGGAAACGCCATCTTGACGATGCAACCATCGCGACGTTCCAAAAGGAGCTCGGCGCCATGGGCTATCGGTTCCAGTTCATCACCCTTGCAGGGTTCCACTCCCTCAACGCTGCGATGTTCGAACTTGCGGCGGGCTACGCCGAACGGGGCATGGAAGCCTATGTCGAGGTTCAGGAAGCAGAGTTCGGCATGGAGGCGGCCGGGTACACCGCCACTCGTCATCAGCGTGAAGTTGGAGCCGGTTACTTCGATCAAGTGAGCCAGGCCATATCAGGCGGTGCATCATCGACGCTCGCTCTTGAAGGATCAACCGAATCAGACCAGTTCTACGACGCTACTGAGTAGTCAGAACCGACGTCGCTGGCCTACCGCTCAATGCGTTCGCGTGAAGAGGTAGGCGAACGGTGGCTTCTGTACGCGATGCCTCGTCCTCGCTAGCGGAGGACATCTGGAGTGGTGTACGAGTTCGATTCATCGGACGACGGGACCAACCAGCGCAGCGGTGGCCTCTCCTTACGAGAGGTGAGGCATCACTTCGGAGGCGAAAAGGTCGAGGCCTGATGGATCAGTAGCTGATTCTGGGAAATTGAGAATGGCGTAGCCGCAGTCCTCTGCCTCGTAACTCCTGAGAATCTCAACAATCTCTTCTGGGGTACCGACCGCCGCTTGAACGGTTCCGAACCATCGGGCCATCGGGTCATCTGGGTCATCGACCGCTTTGGCGAAGTTGTCGCGGACTGCGGCACGTTTGGCCTCCACCGCTGCGTCGTCCTTGCCAATCAGCACATTGAGGTTGGCTGACATCGTAATTTCGCTGGGGTCTCGTCCAATGGCTTCGCAGTGGCGATGGAGCACATCACGCTTGTGCGCAAAGCCCTCCGGAGTACTTCCAAAGTTTGTGTAGTCGGCGTACTTCGCAGCCGTCCTGAGGGTCAGTTGCTCTCCACCGCCCGCGATCCATATGGGGATGTATGGGTTCTGGACAGGATTCGGCTTGCTGATCGCTCGATCGAGCTTGTAGTGCTTCCCATCGAAAGAGGCTTCATCCTCCGTCCACATCTTGATCATGATCTGGACCGCCTCATCGAGCTCGCCAAGGCGGACAGATGGCTTCGGGAACGGATAACCGTACGCGTTGTACTCGTGCTCATACCAGCCACCACCGATCCCCATCTCGAGGCGACCGTTGGACATGACGTCTATCGACGCTGCAACCTTTGCGAGATAGGACGGAGGCCGGTATCCGTTGCACGTACACATCTGGCCGAGCCGAATGGTGTCGGTTGTGACAGCAAGCGCTGCCATGAGCGTCCACGCCTCGTAGGTAACCTCTTGAGTCGGCAGCGGAACGGTGTGGAAGTGGTCGTAGACCCATACCGACTCGAACCCAAGAGCCTCAGCCTGTTTGGTCACGCCAAGCATCGTCGACCAGTGATCTTCTGTGGCGACCCCAACAAGGTCCAGGCGCCATCCTTGCGGGATAAATGCTCCAAATTTCATCGTATGAACTCTAGGCGGTTGGCGTTCCGGCCGGATCACTGTCGTCAGCCGTAGTAAACCGAATCTCGATCATTGGTGCGCCAATGACGAGTGCTTCAAGTTCCTCTTGGGTGGTGTACCAACGAAGATCAGGATGTGTGAATACGCGGCGTCGAAAGGAATGGTCATGGATCTCGATCGCTGTTCCTTTGAAGGCTCCGTGTGGAGAAGAGATGACCACCTTTGGGTCTTGACGAATGTTTGCCAGCCAGTCCCGCTCCCCCCGTGTGCCTGTGATGATGAACCGATCATCAATGTGGAACCACCAGATTTCGATGGTTCGAGGCGCTTTCGACCTCCGACCAATGGTCGTCAGATCAACGGTGAGCGTGCTGGCAAGTTGTGCCGTGGTGGCCTGGTCCAAGGACATTGTGCAACCGTACAACTTCAAGTTCGGTCGAGGTCAAGAACTTTGTTCCTCAGCCGCCGCTCGAACGATGATTGCCGCTACGGCTTCTGGGGACTCGTCTTGTACTGAGTGGCTCGCCCCATCCATCACGATTCGCTTGACCGATGCGAGGCGGGAAATGATGGGCTCTGCGGTCTGTGGAGGCACCATCCTGTCGGCTTCAGCTATAACAACGGTCGTGCGAAAGGTCACGCGTTTCGCTGCCTCCAACGCGCCGGCATAGTTGTTGCATGCATGAAGGGCGGTCGCAAGCACTCCTGGCGGTTGAGAACGGGCGAGTACTGCGTGCGCTTCGGCACGTTGGTTGACTTCCGTGTCCTCGCTAGGTTGCAGCGACCATTTGGCCATGAGACCTAGCGCTCGACCTAGGTCGTTCGCGGCTGCGTCGAGCAGAAACGGAACGACCGCCATCGGATGACCGACCCCGAACAGAATGATCCTCGCGACACGCCTGTTGGAGCGACCGGCCAGTTCAAGCGCAATCAGGGCACCCATCGAATGCCCGACAAGAACGATGTCGTTCATTTCGCGTAGGTCCAGGTATGCCTCGACCGAGTCCGCGTAACCCTCGATGGTCGTTGGCTGTTGCGCATGGTTCGATCCATGCCCTGGAAGATCGAGCGCTTCACATGACAATCCCTCAGCAGTGACATGCGCCACGACCGGTTCCCAGACATCCCCACAATCGGAAGATCCAGGGATGATCAGAACTTGAACCAGACCCGAACCATCATCCATTGCGTCCTGTGACCGCTTCACCACTAGATGCCAACAGCATCTGCGAGTCTGTCGCGGTACGAGTCCACCGAACCGAGAAGCAGCGATGTTGACTTTGCTCTCTTGAAGTACAGGTGCGCCTCGTGCTCCCACGTGAATCCGATTCCGCCGAGAATCTGGATTGTGTCGCCAGCAGCCTTGACATAGGCATCAGAGCACACCGATCGCGCAAGCGGAACCGCTATTGCGGATTCCTTTGCGTCTTCGATCGTTGCTGAGGCATGCCAAGCGACGGACCGAGAGTGTTCAACAGCAACCAACATGTCGGCACACAGGTGCTTGATAGCCTGAAAAGATCCGATTGCCCTGCCGAACTGATACCGGTTCTTCGCATACTCGACGGAGGTTTCAAGGCACCATTGTGCGCCTCCCACTTGCTCCGCAGCAAGACACACAACTCCCATGTCCATCGCGGCCGCAATCGCCCCAGACGCATCAGCCATGACATCATCAGAGTTAACGCTGACCTCATTGAACGTCACTTCCCCGAGTGGTCTGGTCGCGTCGAGCGAGTTTGTCGCAGCAACCAGGACACCGGAAGCGTCGCTGGGCACCACTGCTAGGGCCACACCATCGGGAGTAGATGCAGACACCACGAACACGCCGGCATTTGGGGCATCGGTGACATATCGTTTGACGCCGTTGAGAACCCAGCCGCCGTCTCGACTCATCAGGCTCGCTTCACCTGCCATGGGGGCACGGTCGTGGGCGCCCTCGTACACAGCGAGCGTCGCAACGGTCTCGCCGCTGGCAATCTCGGGAAGAAATCGGCTCTTCTGCTCGTCCGTCCCTGCGCTGAGTATGGCTGTTGAAGCAAGAACATTCGACAGAAGTGGGACCGCCGCGACCTTCCGTCCAAGCTCTTGGAACACCACCCCAACCTCAGTGGCGCCGAAGCCTGCCCCTCCATACTGCTCAGGGATGTGAAGGCCGATGAGTCCCATCTCGGCGAGTCCATTCCAAACGTTCGCGTCCATCGCGTCTTCGGTCGTCGACATCTCTCGAACAGCATCAAAGTCGACCGTCGCTTCAAGAAAGTCACGCACCGTCGAGCCGAGCATCGTCTGCTCATCAGATTTGGCGAAAGTGATTGCATCAACCACGGGGAACCTCCTTCCATGGCACGTTCTTGTCGACCCTCGGTTCGCCAGGAAGACCGAGAACTCGCTCCCCCAAAATGTTTCTCATGATTTCAGACGTACCCCCCTCAATGCTGTTCGCTCTGGCCCGAAGGAAGAGTCGCTGCGGTGACAGCACCCTCTCTGTCATCCGGGTGCCGTACACCGTCGGTTCCAGCGTGTAGCCCTCAGGGATCGTGGCTCCTTCAAGACCCATCATCGACACAGTGAACGATGTGACCTCTTTGTTGAGGTCAGCCCATGCGAGCTTGCCGGTGGAGCCCTCCGGCCCAGGCACGCCTGCGGTCATGTTCTCCGTCGCCCGCATAGCTGTCAGGCGCATTGCCTCAACCTCTCCCCAAAGTCGTGCAAGCTCGCGACGATCAGACTGCTCCCCCGAACCAGACTTCTTCCATGTCTCAACAGCAACACCAATCGTGCCGCTTCCCCGAGGGACTGTGTTGCCACCGATCGCGACCCGCTCGTTCATAAGCGTGGTCATAGCGACCCGCCAGCCTTCGCCGACTTCATCCAGTCGCTGAGAATCGGGAATCCGAGCATCTTCAAAGAAGACCTCGTTGAACTCGGCTTCGCCCGTGATCTGATAGAGCGGGCGAATGTCGACGCCATCGCTTTCCATGTCGACAATGAAGTAGGTCAGACCTTTGTGCTTCGGTTGGTCAGGATCAGTCCTTGCAACAACCATCCCCCACTTCGAAAGGTGAGCGAGCGTCGTCCAGACCTTCTGCCCGTTGATGATCCACTCGTCCCCATCCTTGACAGCCCGCGTCGCCAAGCCTGCTACATCTGATCCGGCACCAGGCTCGGAGAACAACTGGCACCACACTTCATCTACGGTAAACATTGGCCGAAGCCACCGTTGCCGTTGTTCCTTTGTTCCATGGGCTGCGAGCACGCCAGCACCCATTCCAATGCCGATGATGTTCGCCATTCGGTTCCACATCGGTGCGTCAGCATCGTTGAGCCTGCGGCTTACAAGCTCTCTGTACTTTGGGCTCACGCCAAGACCGCCATCACCAGGCTCGTAGTCGACCCAAGCAAGACCTGCGTCGAATTGCGCTCCCCAGAAAGTCTTCGGCTCGGTTGTCGCTGGCGGATTGTCCGCAAGCAGCTTGTCAATGGTTTCGGCGACCAGCGCCGCTTGGTCCGATCCGGTCATCCATGTCCTCCAGTTTCGATCTGATTCAACAAAATCGCTTCCAAGTTTGGTTCAGTGGGGCTATTTGGTCGCACCCACAGCAACAAGAGTCAAGGTCTCCGCGACGAGAGCGGGTGTTTCTGAACCTTGAATCTCAATAACAACAGTTTGAGCGATGAGGTATCTTGCCTTCACCGCGCTCGGTGAAGTCGGTGAAGGTCGACACTGCCCTAACTCGAGACCCGACGGCAACTGGCGCAAGGAAACGCACCTTGTCGAGACCGTAGTTGATTGCCAGCTCGACACCTTCAGGAACTATGACACCCCCGCTCGCGAGGTACGGGATCAGAGACAACGAAAGGAACCCATGTGCGATTGTCGAACCGAAGGGTCCTCGCGCTGCGGCTTCCTCGTCGATGTGAATCCATTGGTGATCGAGTGTGGCGTCAGCAAAGGCCGAGATGCGGTCTTGGTCAACTGTGAACCATTCCGACCGGCCGGTTTCTTCGCCGATGTGATCGGCGATGCGTTCTAGCGGAACAACACGCACGGTTCCCTCTCGTCAAGATACCAAGCAGTTTATATCCTGCCAGCGCCCCTCCGACTGCCGAGTCTGGCAATATCGGGCGACACATAGGTCAACCATCACATTGGAAGGAATGCCCTTGGACATCAAAGAGAAAGTCGTGGTCGTTACGGGTGGAGCAAGCGGTATTGGTGAAGCGATGGTCCGGAGGTTCGCCGCCGATGGTGCAGCGGCAGTCATTGCCCTCGATATCGATGGAGCCGGAGCGATAGCTGCGGGCGAGGCTGTTGGTGGCGTAGGTATGCAGCTCGACGTCTCAAACGACGACGCCACGGCGGCCGTCATGTCACAGATTGAGGGCGACTTCGGGCGCATCGACATTCTGTGTCTCAACGCCGGAATCGCAACAGGAGGATCGGTCGACCAGACGAATGAGCTGTGGCAGAAGACCTGGGATGTGAATGTCATGTCCCATGTGTACGCGACGAGGTATGTGCTTCCAGGAATGCTGAACCGTGGCGAGGGGTACATCGTGCACACCGCCTCAGCAGCGGGCTTGCTCACGAACATCGGCGCGGCACCGTACTCAGTCACGAAACACGCCGTCGTCGCACTCGCCGAGTGGCTATCCGTCACGTATGGGGATCGAGGGATCCGAGTTTCTGCCTTGTGTCCCCAGTTCGTTGACACACCAATGCTTGATGCCTTTGCCGAAGACAACGCGGAAATGCAGTCGTGGGTCAGGTCACTTGCCCTGTCCGCTGATGAGGTAGCGGCCTGCGTCGCTGAGGGGATCGCCCTTGAGACGTTTCTCATTCTGCCTCACGCACAGGTCGCGGAGTATTTCAGTCATAAGGCAAGTGACTACGACTCTTGGCTGTCCGGAATGCGCAAACTTCGGGCTTCGATGACCTGAATGCGCTCAGACCCTGAGCACAACTTTTCCACGAGCTTGTCGCGAGGCGACCATGTCATACGCAAGCGCAAAATCGTCAAGGCTGAACTCTGCCGTGACTCGGGGAGCCAACTTGCCTGTGCGAACGAAATCAAGCAGCTCACCCATGTTTGTTTGGTTCTCTGCCGCTTCACGAGTGGTAAACGAGCCCCAGAAGACACCCACGATCGATGCACCCTTGAGGAGAGGGAGATTCCAGGGGACTTTCGGGATGTCTCCAGCGGCAAAACCGATTACCAGATGCCTTCCGTTCCAGCCAATGGCTCGAAACGCCTGCTCGGAAATCGCGCCACCAACGGGGTCATAAATCACGTCGACGCCCATACCGCCCGTAATCTCCCTGACTCGTGTGTTGAGATCTTCGGTTTCGTAATTCACCGTCTCAGACGCTCCTAGCTCGCGACAGAATGTGAGCTTCTCATCAGTGCTCGCCGCTGCGATTACGCGTGCACCCATCAACTCGCCAATTTCCACGGCTGCCGACCCAACGCCACCGCTCGCACCAAGTACCAGCAAGGTCTCTCCCTGCTGCAAGTTGGCTCGCTGCTTGAGCGCGTGGTACGAAGTGCCGTAGGCGATGGTGAGGCAAGCGGCCGCTTCGTCAGAGATCCCGTCTGGAACTGGGACACAGGCAGCAGCATCGACCAGCCACTTCTCGGCGAACGCACCCACGACGCCGACGGCAGCAACCCGGTCACCGACACCAACATTTCTCACTCCCTCACCAACCGCAGAAACGACGCCTGCCGCCTCGAAACCAGGGACAAAGGGCGGTTCCGCCTTGATTTGATACTGCCCCTTGATGGTCAGCAAATCCGGAAAATTCAAGCTGGCAACCGCTACATCGACAACCACTTCACCCTCGCCGGCCGTCGGTTCGGGAACATCGCTCAGCGTCAGCTTTTCGTACCCGCCAAATTCGGTGCACAGAACAGCTTTCACTTCGCTCCCTCTTCGATGGATGCGCCGCTGGCCTGCGTGAGAAATTTCATTGTCTGCTCGTTGCCACTTTTGAGCTCTTGCTGGTCGTCGTTAGCGAGAATCTCTTCGAGCCGCTCTGCAATGTTCTCAGGGGTTCGCTGGTCTGGCGGGAGCCAAATGCCAGTTGTTTCGTAGATCCTGGCAGCGCCGTACCCGCCAGCACCAGCCGTGAGGATGATCCCGTTCGGTGCATCCTTCGACACAAGAAAGAGGACTCCAGGGGTCACCTCCTCTGGCTGGAGAAGGGCCTTTGCCTCCTCTGGCAGTAGCTCGTCTGTCATCCTCGTATGGGCAACCGGTGCGAGGGCGTTGACCTTGATGTTGTACTTCGCTCCCTCGGCTCGGAGAGTGTTCATAAGCCCAACCACGCCCAGTTTGGCCGCGCCGTAGTTCGCCTGACCGAAGTTGCCGTACAGCCCAGAAGAAGAAGCCGTGACCACGATTCGGCCGTAGCTCTGATCCCGCATGTGATCCCAAACAGCCTTGGTGCAAATGGCCGTACCCATGAGGTGCACATCAACCACGAAGGCGAAGTTCTCGATCGTCATGTTCGAGAACGACTTGTCCCGAAGCACACCGGCGTTGTTGATGAGGATGTCAACGCGCCCCCAGCGTTCGATTGCCTCGTCAACCATGGACTTGACGGCATCTTGGTCTGTGACATCCGCTGAGTTCGCGAACGCCTCGCCGCCGGCGGCCTCAATCTCGGCGACCACCTTCTCAGCAGCGGTCGCTGAAGACCCTGTGCCATCCCTCGCGCCCCCGAGATCGTTCACCACGACCCGTGCCCCGCGTTCTGCAAGGGCAAGCGCATGGGATCGACCAAGTCCGTGACCCGCTCCCGTCACGATCGCTACCTGTTCGTCGAACGTAATCACAAGAACCTCAGCTTTCGATACGCGGCCGATTGTGTCCGCGTGAACCTCGCCTAGAACTGGAGATATCCACCATCAATCGTGATCGTGTCTCCTGTATGCCATGAACTTGCATCAGACGCGAGATACACCGCAATCCCTCCAAAATCAGACGGCGTGCCCCACCGGCCTACCGGGATCCGTGGTTTGACCGTCGCCTCAAACCGCTCGCCTTCGATGAAGCCATCGGTCATGCCCGTCACAACCCACCCTGGTGCGATCGCGTTTGCCCGGATTCCGTGGCGCCCGTATTCAACGGCAAGCCCCTGAATCAGCGCCCTCACGCCCGCTTTGGCCGCAGCGTAGTGTTCGCCTCTTGGGAAACCTTGGTCAGCCGAAACCGACGACGTGACGACGAGAGATCCCTCGTTCCGTGGCTTCATGTGCTTCAGCGCTTCTCGAAAAGTCCAGAACACGCCGTCCATGTTGACTCGGAAGACCCATTGCCATTCTTCGGTCGTCATCTCTTCGAAACGAGTGGAGCCCGCACCGACTCCGGCGTTCGCGAACACGGAGTCGACATGACCAAACGCCTCGAGCGTCTCTGCAAACGCTTCAATGACACGAACTTCATCCGCGACATCAACGCCCAGCGCCGTCGCCTCACCTCCGTGGGCGAGAACGGCATCCAGCGCGGAGGCGTTGCGTTCCTCATTCCGCCCCCAGATCACAACTGAAGCACCCGCTTGCGCTAGCGCCTCCGCCATCCCAAGACCAATTCCGTTGTTTCCCCCTGTGACCAGGGCCACCTTGCCCGTTAGGTCGAACATGTTTGGCATAGGCTCTCCAAGGGGTTGTGTCCGGCGATGTTAGATGACTCGCGAATCACAGGCTGGGTCATCTCCGATGTCGCAGTGCACCGGGTTCTTCGATAGCGCTTGTACCGTTGTGCCATGCGCAAGTCCGCGGTCCTCGTTGCACTCTCCACTGCGCTCGTCTTGGGCGCCTGTAACTCACGCCCCCTGGCTCCAGAGTTCATCCAGACAACAACAACATCAACGACTCTGCCGAGCGGCGACAGTCCCGTCACCACAACTGTGACGCTTCCGCCGCCAGAAATCCGTGTTCTCGTGTCGGTGGTGGAAGTAACCGACGGTGACACCCTCAAGGTGCTTCTTGACGGCGCAACCGTTGAAGTGAGGCTTCTTGGCATCAACGCCCCCGAATTCGACGAGTGCTGGGGTGCGGAATCCCAGCGTCACCTTGCATTACTTGTCGAGAACCATGACATTCTCTTGGTAGAGGGAGGGGATGGCACAGGCATAGACCCCTTCGGCAGACTCCTCCGATATGTCTACATCGAAACGACGGGGGCGCCAATCTATGTCAACGCTGCGATGGTCAAAACCGGCAACGCCGTTGGGCTCCAGGACGGATCGGACGTCGCTCCCGGGTTCAAGTCAGCCGAAGCGAGAGCATTCCAATCTGGCTACGGAATGTGGCAAACGTTTGCCTGCGGCGACAACGAAGGGGTGGGCGGCGATCGGCCTGTCGTTCGCGTCTCGGAGCTGGCGTTCGACCCAGAAGGACCGGATGAGACCTCCCTGGGAGACGAATATGTAACGATCATCAACGAGGGGTACGACATCGTAGAGATTTCGGGCTGGACCCTCAGAGATGAATCAACCTCGAACCGATTCACCTTCGGGCCAAACATCATTCTTGATCCCGGTGACCAAATCACCGTTGTCACCGGATGCGACGGCGGTCCAGCAGGCTCGACATATTGGTGCTCGGATCAGGCGGTGTGGTCAAACGGCGGGGACACCCTCGGAAACGCCGTCGTTTGGTACACCTACACAGCCTCTACTCGATAGAGAGACACCGACAGGTGTGCCCGTTAGATGTGACGCTCGCTGACTGACTTCATCTCCATAAACAATCTGAGGTAGTCCGGACCACCCGCTTTCGAATTCGAACCGGACATGTTGAAGCCTCCAAACGGCTGCACGCCCACAAGGGCACCTGTGATCTTCCTGTTGAAATAGAGATTGCCAGCGTGGAACTCTCTTCGTGCCTTCGCGAGGCGCTGAGGGTCATTCGAGTAGACCCCACCGGTGAGACCAAATTCGGTGCCGTTCGCGACGGCAAGTGCCTCGTCAAAGTCCTTGACCTTCACGATCGAAAGCACCGGTCCGAAGATCTCGTGTTGCGCAAGCCTGCTGTCGTGGGCGACGTCGACGAAGATGGTTGGTTCGATGTAATAGCCGCCGTCCTTCTCAATTGAGCGCCCGCCCATGACGAGCGTCGCCTCTGACTTCCCAGCTTCGATCTCGGCCATGATCGAAGAGTGAGCGGAAGCAGAAATCACGGGACCGACGGCATTGTTGTCGACGGCAGGACCAACGGTCAACTTCGAGGCAATATCGACGACAGCATCCACCAGCTCGTCGTGGATGGATTCAAACACAATGAGCCTGCTGCAGGCTGAACATTTCTGGCCCTGGTAGCCGAAAGACGATCGAACGGCATCGGCCGCTGCTTGCTGGATATCGGCGGTGTCGTCGATGATCAGGGCATCCTTGCCTCCCATCTCCATGAAGGATCGCTTGAGCCACTTCTGCCCGTCGTGGACCTTGGCTGCGCGTTCGGCGATTCGAATGCCGATCTCCTTTGAACCAGTGAAGTTGACGAACCGTGTCCTTGGGTGATCTACAAGGGCGTCGCCAATCTCCGAGCCAGCACCAGGAAGGAAGTTGACCACCCCCGGAGGAAGACCTGCGTCTTCGAGCAGTTTCATGAAAGCGAAGGCAATCATCGGAGTGTTTGACGCCGGTTTCAGGATCATCGTGTTTCCAGCAGCGACCGGACCCATGACCATGCCGACAGGGATCGCAAGAGCGAAGTTCCATGGCGGGATGCCGACACCCACACCTATCGGCTGGAGTGTCGATGTGTTTGTCTCCCCCGCGACCTGTACAACTTCGACAGGCTCAGCCATACGCAGGGCCTGATGTGCGTAGTAACGACAGAAATCGGCCGCCTCGGCGACATCTCCTTCAGCTTCAGCCCAGTTCTTTCCAGCTTCAAACGACTGCCAAGCTGTGAATTCGAACTTACGCTCAATGATGAGATCGCCGACGCGGTGCACAACGGCGGCGCGCTCTTCCGCTGTTCTGCGAGACCAACCCTCGTAAGCATCCGATGCTGCTGCCATCGCCTGTTCCACATGATCGTTTGACGCTGAAGCCGAGGTTCCAACTACCTCGGAGGGATTCGAGGGATTCACCGAAACGATTGATGCCTTGGTGTCGACGTGCTCGCCGCCGATCACAAGAAGCGCACGTTCCCCAAGGTGCTCCGAGACGGAGTCGAGTCCAGCCTGATACTTGGCGGCATCAACCGGGTTTGTGAAGTCCGAATAGGGCTCTGGCGAATACGGGGGGAGCACGAAACCTCCTACGGGGCGTTGGTTCGCCTCAGGCTACGCCACGCCGGGGGCGAACACGTCTACCCGCGGAGAACATACCGCTGAAGGTCGGACGGAATACGCCGATATCTAAGTATGCCTCAAGCCCATGTCCTGGTGATTGAAGACTCCGCTTCCGTGCGCAGACTCATTGAAGTGTGCCTGCGGGTTCTCGATGTCACAATCTCTTCGGCGGAGGACGGAACCGAAGGCATCGCGGCGATCCGAGAGTCGGCACCTGATATCGTCGTCCTCGACATTGGGCTACCAGGGCTCGACGGTTGGGAAGTACTGGCTCAGCTTCGGTCAGACCCCGCAACCGAGGACCTTAAGGTTCTCGTCCTCACTGCCCACGCACAACCGGACATGGCAGATAGGGCTGCGAAGGGCGGCGCGGACGCTTTCATGACGAAGCCGTTTCGCCCGCTAGATTTGCGCGAGCAGGTCGAGAAACTCCTCAACAGGTAACTCGATACCGCTGCCTCCGATACGCTTCACCCATGCGCTCCGCCGTTCTCATAGCGAACCCCTCAGCATCACAATTCACGGGAGGACTGTTTCGCGACGTGGTCACCGCTCTGTCGTCCAGCTATGACCTCACCACTCAATGGCCGGTGAGCGGCACCGACACGATGCGACACAGCGAGGCCGCTGCCGAGGCCGGCATCGGCGTGGTTTTTGCCATGGGAGGTGATGGAGTAGCCCACCATGTTGCCAACGGCATTGCCGGGACAAGTACGTCGCTTGGCCTCATTCCAGCAGGGACCACCAACGTTCTCGCGAGAATCCTCGGAATCCCGCAGAAGCCCAGACAGGCGGCGCTTGCTGCAACCGAGTACGTGGACACGCCAACCAGAGTCGCAAAGATCACAGGCACAAGCCTCGCAGGCCCGATCGATCGAGTCGCCACCTTCTCGGTAGGCGTCGGGTTCGACGCAGCGGTTGTTGAGGCTGCCGAAAGAAGGCCATATGCCAAGTTGCGATTCGGAGGCGTGTATTACGCATCCACTGCCCTCGGCAGACTTACCTCGGATTGGAGGACCCGCCTTCCGAACCTGCGGATCGAAGCTGGCGGTGAGACCTATGATGCGCTCGCTGCCTTGACCCAAGTCCACGATCCGTACACGTATTTCGGACGAATTCCACTGCACCTTGTGAAAGACCCACCGAGAGGCATGGCAACACTCGGCGTTGGCAGACTCGGATACCGAAACGCGACGACGCTTGTATCTCGCGCTGTGCTCCGCCGGCAGCACACCGAGCGCTCCGGCACCCATCTGTGGACGGATTACGACCGCATCAGCATTTTGGCTGACCCACCAGCGCCTTTCCAGGCAGACGGCGAACTGCTCGGGACTGCAACCGAGGTGACGATTGAACCGATCGATGACGGTTTGTTGATACTTCGACCAAAGGCTGAGCAGCCAGACGTCGAGCTAGGGAGTCAGAAGGACTCAGCATCGACCGATCAGCACAGCGGCTAAGGCTTGTCGCCTCGCGTAACAATCGTGAGGTAGTTGTATGGGATTTCGATGCCTTCATCGTCAAGCCTGTTCTTGAGTCTTCTAAGAAACTCACGCTTGACAACCCAACGATCCTCGGTGGTCAGCGTCATGACGACACGAATATTCACCGAAGATTCGTCAAGCTTGTTCACCCCAAGCATCTCGGGTTCCCCGAGGAAGCGATGTCGCCAATCGTCCGACTTGGCGAAGATGTCGACCTCGTCGCTTATGACCGCTATCGCGACGTCAACATTCGTGTCATATGAGACAGGCACGTCGACTACGAGCCTCGAAAAATCTGACGTCAGGTTCGAAGCAACCTTGATCTGGCCGTTCGGAACATAATGCTGGTTTCCTTCGAGATCCCTAAGCACCGTGGTTCGGAGCCTGATGCCTTCGACCGCTCCGCTCACGCCTGCAATTGTGACGACATCGCCGATGGCGAACTGGTCCTCAACAAGAATCAGGAACCCAGCGATGACATCCCGAACGACGTCTTGAGCACCGAAACCGACGGCAATGCCGACCGTCGCGCCAACGGCGACAAACGGAGCCATTGGAATCCCCCAGATTCCCATCACAGTGAGCACGACCACAGTCCATACGACCACCGAGACCAGCACCCGAACTACATCCGAAATGGTTACCAGACGTTGGCCGCGTTCACGGTCACCCTGGTCTTCCGAGGTCCGCAATTGGCCCTCGATTCTGGTCTCCCAGCGTCCAATCGCCCTCTTCAGGAGTCGAATAACCACCCAAGCCCCGACAAGGACAAAGGCGGTCGCGACGACATGTCCGCCTTGGTCGTTCCAGGCGTCCGCGCCCCAGTCGCTGAACACACTCCAATTTGTCATGGCTGGTTCCCTCCCGAAATTGAGGCTGCAACCTCGTAGGCAGCCACCCCCAACGATACGAACGACGCCATCGCAACCGCAGAGTCGATGCGTTCTTGGCCTTCCAAGTTCACAAATTCGACGTCTAATTCGTGCCAGCGGCGATTCGCCTCAATCTTCACATCGACCGCGAGCTTTGCCACAGCCGAATGCTTGAGGTCGAGTCGGCTCGCCAGGGCGCTTTCTAGCGCCTCAGTCGATAGGTCGGTCCCTTCGTTGGCTGCTGCAACCGTTGTAACGATTTGGGGGTCTTGGTAACCGTTCGCGTGAAGCTGAGCACGAAGAGACTCCACGACATCGACTTCGTAATCAGCAATGCGATCGACTTGATTGAGGACAAAGATCATCTGATCCCCGTAGCGTTTCAGCGGCGTCAAGAAGGACTCGTGGACCAAACGGTCAGCGTACTTTTCAGGGTCGAGGACCCAAACCACGGCGTCTACGACGGACAGCACAGACTCAACGATCAACCTGTGGTCGGTAAAGGTGCTGTCAAAGTCAGGGAGATCCACAAATACGATTCGCTCAAGGCTTTCAACCGTCACGATCGTTTCTATCCCGAGAGCCTGAACGAACCCTCGCACATCGCCCTCGAGATTCTTTGGAACCGCCGCAAGCGATGTTGACGTCGTCGGTCGTTCGATGCCAACGGTCGCAACCTGAGTGCCGCACAACGCGTTGAGCAGCGAAGACTTGCCAGAACCAGTTCCGCCAGCGAGGGCCACCACAAGAACTTCGTCCAGAAACCCTGTGCGTCGTCGGAGCCGTCCTCGAAGCGCAGCAATCTCATTCCAAGCGTCTGGCTGGATGACTCCCTCAGATCGCGCGAGACACACATCGAGAGTGTCCCCGAGTGTGTGCAGGTCAGCGATCTGGCACGTCCTTGCCATCGACAACGGACGCAGCAGCAAACAACATTCCTGGGCGGTACTCACCAGCGATGTTGATCACGTCGGCCCAGTCTTTGGAGCGTTGGACCGCCGGACGGTTCACAATCTTCAGCAAATCGACGCTTGACTTCCTCACGGTCAGCTCATAGGCCTCGCGCATGATTCTCCTCAGCCGTCGTGGGACAACGGCGTCAGGTGCAACGGATGCCACCCACGCCCACCGATCGAGGAGAATTCTGGTTGACTTCTTGCGGAACCGGAATGTGGCCCGCCTGCGAAATCGGTGCCGCGTGTCGTCTAGCCAGTCGTCAAGTGCCGCCGCTAGAACCCCGGCGTCGACTGGTGGGAGTTGCTCACGAATCCTGTGAGCGAGCTCGCCTTCGATCATGGTCTCGACGGAAGCATCAAAGTCGGCAGCGGTCTGGAGAGCAATTCGTACGAGCTCACCTCGGGCCTCCTCCCAGTCGTATAGCCCGTCCATCGGAGGAAGCTCAGAAGCCGGCTCAGAAGCCGACCCCAATGCACGCTGAAGAGTCCCGACCTGCGTGGCGGCCTCAGTCAGACCTGAAGCCACTCGGCGGCTTGCGCCGCCAGCGGCGCTCTGGAGAACTCTCTTGCGTCCGTGCGCTGATAGGTCACGCGGAACAGATGCCAAGAGAGCGCCGTCGATCTTGACCGGGGACCCCTCCACGAAGACCGCATAGGGTTCGACTCCGAGCCGCTCATGAATGGCATCCTCCAACTGTTCTCGTAGCTCCGGAGCTTCAGGTATGCGGTTCACCATGACCTTCATGTCCCTAGCTTTGGACGCGGCCTCCATCGCATGGCGTGTTGCTTCATCTCCATACCGAGATGGAGTGACCACAACAATGGCCAAGGCCGCAGCGGCGAGAGTGCCATGAAGCAAATCGCCCGTGGCGTCCCACGGTGGCGTGTCCACAACGGCAACCCCAGAGTCGAGGCCCTCTGTGATGAGGTACTCGCTTACTCCTTCAATGGGGGACAGTCCAGATCCGACGATCGCCGTGACAGTTGTCGTTGTCGGTCGGAGCGCAGAAACCTCAGCCACGTGGGAACCCACGAGGGCGTTCACGATTGTCGACTTCCCGCTCCCTGATGCCCCCACAACGACCACAACAGCAGGCGTCACCGTGAAGACTTCAAGTGCATCCACAGCCGCGAGGGCATCGGAAAGAACTCGCTGAAGGTCGTCGTCTAGCAGAACAACGGGAACACCGTCGAGTGCCGATCTGAGATACGAGATTTCGCTTGTCACAAGACCCATTTCAGCAGATGCCAGCGTCCTGCATGCAGAGCCGGTCCCAGTCCGTCGGACAAGCACGTTGTCCGACTACTCGATACCGTCGAACAGGTCTTCCTCGTCGCTCGACCAACCAACCCTCGACTCGAGCATTTCGAAGTCTTCCCACGGATAGATCTCCTCAATGAGTTCGGTTGGGACTTGGAACCAGTGGCCGGCGGGGTCAATCTGTGTGCGGTGCGCCCGGAGGGCATCTCTCGACTGCTCGACAAATCCTTTGACATTGATCCTCGAGACATCGCGACCTGGGCCGGCACGTTCATCCATCATTGACATCCATCGCTCGTACGGTGAACTTCCCGTTCGTTCAATCATCGCTTCGTGGATTGTGGTGATCCTCGTCTTTGTGAAGATCATCGGTGCATACAGCTTCTTGATCTGCCACGGCTCTCCTACGTTCGGGAATCGACTCGGGTCCCCAGCAGCATCAAAAACGAGAGCTGACATTTCGTGAACCCGAAGATGGTCTGGGTGTGGGTAGAACTCGTGGGCGTCGTATCCGAGCATGACATCGGGTTTGACCCGCCGCACAATGGTGACGAGAGTCTCAAGCACGTCGTCACGATCTTGATTGCAAAACGCCCTCGGATCCGCATTGTCATCGGAATCTGGCATCCCAGAGTCGCGGTACCCGAGCAGAATGACCTCGTCGTAGCCCTGGATTTCCGCAGCAAGAGCTAGCTCGGCTTCCCGTGTCGCCTTCAGGTTGGAAACTATCTCTGGGCGGTCCATCGCAGGGTTCAGTACATCGCCTGCTTCTCCCCCAGTTGCCGTGACGAGGACACATCTCACCCCCTCAGATGCATACCGAGATACGGTGCCAGCACCCTTCGACGATTCGTCATCTGGGTGGGCGTGAAAGGCAAGAAGCGTGCGAGACATCGGACGATTATTGCGCGATGGCTGCGCTTCTGACATTCGGGGCGTTTGCACTAGGCACCTGCGGAGAGGATCTCGAGGGCTGAGGCGCCCTCATCACAGGTGTCAAGAAGGGGGCACCACCGACAGTATGGACCGGCGACACGAGCGAGATCGGAGCCAGCTTCGATCGCCAACCGCAGCCGTTCGACCATCTCCCCAACGCTATGAATAGTGGATTCGACCGACTCCTGCGTCGGAGCGATATGCATGTTCTCGCCTGTCGCAAGAGACGAAGCCTCCGTGGCGATTGGCAATTCGTCGTGGAGTACCTGCCAGGCCATCGCATAAAACTCGAGCTGCGGCGCGGCATCTCCAAGAAAGGAACCCGTCTTCCAATCAACGATCCGC
>JAQCAA010000017.1 GCA_027728645.1 Actinomycetota bacterium
TCCTCTGTCCTCTGTCCTCTGTCCTCTGTCCTCTGTCCTCTGTCCTCTGTCCTCTGTCCTCTGTCATCTGCCCAACCGTGGTACCTTTCGCTCATGCACGACAGACCGGACGCGCCGTTTGGACGGGTCCTCACCGCAATTATCACTCCCTTCACCGAGGACGGCGCTGTCGACTACGCAACGTTCTGGAACCTCATGAAACATCTCGGTGCGAATGGGTCCAATGGGGTTGTTGTGGCTGGGACAACAGGCGAATCTCCGACCTTGTCGAGGGCGGAAAAGGTTGCCCTGTTCAAGGCTGCGGTCGATGCCGCTGGGACCGCAATGACCGTTGTTGCTGGTGTCGGCACGTATGACACGAAAGAATCAGTCGAACTTGCCAAAGCCGCGGCCGAATCAGGTGTCGACGCCGTGATGGCCGTCACGCCGTACTACTCAAAGCCCCCTCAGGCAGGAATCGTTGCGCACATGACCGCGATAGCCGACGCAGCCGACAAGCCAATGATGATCTACAACATCCCTGGTCGCACAGGCACCCTCATTGAGATCGAGACGCTCATGGAGCTTGCCAATCACCCAAGAATCGTGAGTATCAAGGATGCTGCTGATGATCTTGAATGGTCGAAACTTGCTCTCCGAACACTCCCTTCGAGCATGGCTGTCTACAGCGGAAGTGACTACCTCACAAAAGAACTCGTTCAGGCCGGCGCAGTAGGCGTCGTGTCTGTTTCAGCACATCTCGCAGGACGCGAGATCGCAGCGATGGTCAAGGCCGTCATCGAAGGCGAAGCAACAAAGGCCGAGGAGCTCGACGAATTGATCGCACCACTCAACACTGCATTGTTCTCAGAACCGAGCCCAATGCCACTCAAAGCAGGACTCTCCAAGTATTGGGACAGCGTTGGTGATCCGAGGCTCCCTCTGATCCCAGCGCAGCCTGCAACGCTTGATGCCATCGGGCTGGCGCTCGACGCAATCACTGAATACCGATCAGCGTGACGGTCAAAGTCGGGTTCCTAGGCGGACTAGGAGAGATCGGGCGCAACTGCGCCATCATCGAAATTGACGGCGCGATGGCGATGGTCGACTGCGGTCTCATGTTTCCCGAGGAAGACATGCTCGGCGTCGATCTCGTTCTTCCGGATTTCTCTGGGGTTCTCAAACGGAAAGACGACCTCAAGTGCATCATCCTCACTCATGGCCACGAGGACCATATCGGTGCGCTCTCCTTTCTTCTTGGAGATGTGAACGTCCCGATCTACGGCACCGCTTTGACCGTTGGGTTCGCGCGAGCGAGGATCGAAGAATCTGGGATCACTCCTGACCTCAGGGCGATTGGGTACTACGAGTGGGTGGATCACGGTCCGTTCAAATTCACGTTCATCCCTGTGTCGCACTCGATTCCAGATGCCGCTGCCGTCGCGTTCCAGACTCCAGAGGGAATCGTGCTGCATACAGGCGACTTCAAACTCGACCCAACGCCGATAGACGGCGTGCCAACCGACCTGCGGTCCTTTGGGACGATTGGTGAGAAGGGTGTGAGGCTGCTTCTCGCCGACTCAACCAACGCAGAGCGAGAGGGCTATGTGCCTTCGGAGGTGACAGTGGGGGAGCGACTGAACCAGATCGTCTCCCAAGCCGAGGGGCGAGTCATCGTTGCGTGCTTTGCATCTCATGTGCACAGGGTCCAGCAGGCGATCGACGCAGTAATTGCCGACGGTAGGAAGTTCGCATTCATCGGACGGTCGATGCTCCGGAACTCAGATATCGCTGCAGAACTCGGTTCATTGAACTTGCCGAAGGATTCGCTCGTCGAGTTGAGCGACTTGGTTGACATGCCGCCAGCCGATACCGCAATCATCTCAACCGGTAGCCAGGGAGAACCGTTCGCAGCGCTCTCGCTCATGGCAGCAGGGCAACACCGCTCGGTTTCGTTGGCTGAAACAGACACAGTGATCATCTCGGCAACACCCATACCTGGGAACGAGAAGAAGGTGTCGAAGGTCATCAACAACCTGTACCGGGCTGGCGTGACAGTATTTCACGGCCGAAATACACACGTTCACGTCTCTGGGCACGCAGCCGCAGAGGAACTCAAGACCTTCTACAACACCGTCCGCCCAGACGCGATGATTCCGGTGCACGGCGAATATCGTCATCTCGTGGCCAACGCCGCCCTTGGGAAAGAAATGCGGATCCCAGAGATCCAGATCCTCGAAGACGGTGATCAAGTAACCCTTGACGGAGGCAAACTGACCGTCCAGCGAGGTGCCATGCCTTCTGGGTATGTCTATGTCGACGGAACCGATGTCGGAGGAGCGGACACGGTAATTCGTGACCGCCGCAACCTGGCAGATGACGGAGTGCTCATCGCGACCATTGGCATCAACACCAAGACCGGCGAAATCCTCATCGGTCCTGACATTGACTCCCACGGGGTGACAGCCGACGAAGATGAACTCCACGCACTCGTTCGAGAACGGATCGTGGAGTCGATCGCTGGGTTGGATGTCCCTATCGACCTCGACACTCTTCGCACGCGGGTGCGGAACACAGCGACCAGGACAGTCAAGAAGCATTCAGGTCGAAGACCGGTCGTGCTTCCCGTCGTGATTGAAGTCTGAGCTCCCCAGCCCTGTAAATTACACGCGTGTAACTCTTCGCGCGCACCCACGCGCGAAGGGTGGTTGGCGCTTCTCGATTTGTGGGGTACAGTTCGTATCCCATGGCCACTCGTACTACACAGGGTGGGGTCAAGGGGCGGAGCACTGCACGAAGACAACCGAAAAAGAAGTCGTTTCTGAAGAGGACAACCTCCGCGCTGGGGGCAGTTCCACGAAAGACCGGCGAAATGCTCGGAGAGCACCGCACTGATGTGTGGGGCATTGTTCTGATCGTTGGCTCGTTGCTTCTGATTCTGTCGTTCTTCGAACTCTCCGGCCCGATAGGTGCCTCCGCAGCGAGTGTTGCCAAACTCCTTTTCGGTGTGTGGGCCTTTTTGGTTCCTCTTGCTCTGTTGGTTGCTGGCGCATCGCTCATCGGTCTCATCAACAAGGACGACCACGGTCGAACCGTTTCGGGTGTCACGGTTCTGTTCATCGGCTCCGTCGCCCTGTTCCATCTCTTTACTGGCAATGTTCCGCTTGCCGGCGGTACCGAATCTGTATCTGAACACGGTGGGGCGGTGGGGTCGCTGATCGGCTTCCCTCTCGAACGTCTGATCGGCTACTGGGGAACATTTGTTGTCCTCACGGCGGTCATCGGCGTTGGAGCGCTGCTGATAACAAAGGCCAGTCTCGGAGACGTCTTCCGACAGATCGGTTCGTATCCACGGGGGCTCATCAAGACCTTCAAAGCTGGGCTGGATGAGGAGACGAGTTCTCCTCCGGCCTCGATGGACGCGTCTCGAGATGTCGTCGTGATTCCTGGCACAGACATTCCTACAAGCAAAACTCGTCCCAAGAATCGGGGCCAAGGCGAGTCGACAGCTCCACAGCACCCAAAGCCGATTCAGCCCAAAGTGTTGGCCCCCGTCAGGACCGAGGGATACACGCTCCCGCCCCTCGACATACTTGAGGTCGCTGCGAACGCGAGTCACGACACCAGGGGACTCAAGGAAACAGGGCAAGCACTCGAAGACGCTCTGAGGCAACACGGCGTTGACGCGACGTTGACACGAATCGTTCCAGGACCAACCGTCACCCGATATGAGATCGAACTTGCACAGGGCGTCAAGGTCAGCAAAGTCACGAACCTCAGCAACGACATTGCCTACGCCCTGGCCGCGCACGACGTTCGGATCCTCGCTCCGATACCTGGGAAGTCGGCGATCGGAGTTGAAGTTCCGAATCGCAAGCGCCACCTCGTCACTCTTGGCGAGATTCTTCGGTCCGATGCCGCAGCTATCGATCACGATCCAATGCTTGTTGCCCTCGGGATGGATGTCTCTGGTTCCGCCAGAATGTTGCGCCTCACAGAACTTCCCCACCTGCTCATCGCCGGAGCGACCGGTGCTGGGAAGTCCTCGTGCATAAATTCGCTCCTGACCTCACTTCTGATGCGATCAACGCCAGAGGAGGTTCGCCTCATCCTCGTTGATCCCAAGCGTGTGGAGCTCGGGCAGTACAACGACGTTCCCCACCTCTTGACCCGTGTGATCACCAATCCAAAGAAGGCGGCTGATGCTCTTCAGTGGGCGGTGTCGGAAATGGATCGTCGCTATGACCTCCTTGCCGATGCCGAGGTCAGAGATATCGATTCGTACCGGGAGAAGCGTGACGCTGGGGGCCTCGATGACGAGATGTTCGACCGGTTCCCGTACATCGTAATTGTTGTTGACGAACTCAATGACTTGATGATGGTCGCAGGCAAGATCGTTGAAGACTCGATTGTCCGCATCGCGCAAATGGCTCGTGCCGTTGGTATCCACCTGGTGCTCGCAACACAGAGGCCTTCGGTCAATGTGATTACCGGCGTCATCAAAGCCAATGTGCCTTCGAGGCTTGCGTTCTCCGTTGCTTCCCAGACGGACTCACGGGTCGTCATCGACCAAGGTGGCGCAGAGAAGCTGGTTGGTCTTGGCGACATGCTTGTTGTTACTGCAAGGGAACCAAAGGCCGAGCGAATCCAGGGATCGTTTGTGTCAGAGGCGGAAGTACATGCCGTCGTTGGTTGGGTTCGTGAACAGCGCGACGCTCAGTATCGGGATGCCGAGGTGTTTGAACAAGCAGCCAAGACCGCTGCTGATGTCGAAGACTTTGACGGGGAGGACCCAGAAATCATGCGCGAAGCCATCGAGATCATCGTGCGGTCCCAGCTTGGTTCGACCTCCATGCTCCAGCGGAAGCTCAGGATCGGGTTTGCTCGTGCCGGTCGGGTGATGGACATCCTCGAGTCCCGAGGAATAGTTGGCCCGTCAATTGGTTCGAAGGCCAGGGTGGTCTTGATCACTGAAGAAGAATTAGAGAGCGTTCTCGGATAGCGGACCTCCGGCATTCGAGTACTGAGGAGCGTCGTCTCGCACGGCGCTCTTCGTCATTCTGGGAGAAGGAGAGCGTGGAGCCGCCGCCAGCCACAGGGCTTCAGCGGAGGGGCCGGTTTCTCTCACTCAGATGGCGGCTGCGCTGTCGGTGTACTCTCCGCCCATGCCTTCAGCACTCTTGATTGTCGACGCGCAAGCAAACATGTTTGAAACGAATCCCGTGGCGGATGCGACTGGGTTGTTGGGTCGTCTCGAGTCCTTGATTTCTGGGGCGCGGGCCGCAGAGGTCCCGGTGGTATTCATCCGGAACAATGGGGGAGCAGGTGACCCCGATGAATCTGAGACAGCTGGCTGGGGGATACATCCGGATCTCGATCCTGCCGAGAGCGAGCTCGTCGTTGATAAGTGGCAGTCGGACTCCTTCTCTGCCGATGCCCTGCGCTACTTCGTCAAGGAGTTTGAAATCGACTCCGTGGTGGTGGCCGGTGTCCAGAGTGAGTTTTCCATTCAGGCGACTGCTCGGGGGGCGGCGCAGCGCGGACTCGACGTGGTGGTGGTGTCAGACGCTCACTCGACGTACAACGGCGCGGAATCTGCAGATGAAATCATCGAAAGCGTGAACGCACAGCTCGGCTCAACCGTGCGCCTGTTCACCACGGACGAGGTCGCGAGCGCCTGGCAGGAATCGTGATCACCGTCGGCGCCACACCGCTTTCGGATGTGAGCCGGGAGTTTGTATGAGCGACGCCGGTGCGGCACCCGTCTGGGAGCAGGCGAGGGACTGGGAGACGATGCGCCGATTCGTCTACTACCAACGAGAGAACTTTGTCGGAGCTGAGCTGATTGAAGGCAGAGATGTGATCGACTACTCGGCTGGCTTAGGGGATCTCTCTGCCTATGTCGACTCACTTTCACCCGCAAGCCTGGTTGCCACCGCACCGGAGCCTCATGCTCCGCGCCCCGACTCGCTCCCGGAATCGGCAACATGGCTGACCGGTGTCGACGCTGGGCATATCTCTTCTGCCCTGCAACCAGAGTCGGCCGACGTGATCCTTGCCAGGATGGTCATTCAGTTCCCGACCACAGAGGCCGATGCCGTGGACGTGGACGAGATTCTGGCGCAGATGCACCGTGTCCTCCGTGACAAAGGCACCGTCGTGGTCACAACGCACTCGTTCTTCTCTCTCCCTCGATTCGAAGGTGATCACTCAGAAGCCGACGATCACCTTGCAGCGGTCGAAGGCGATGTAGCCCCGCTGGTCAATATGGGAGACACCTTCACCCGCGGCGTGGCCAGAGAGACAGCAGGGTTGATCGAACTGATCCGCTACCTCGGATTGCCGCCGAGGGAAGGCCCATTCGGCCGTACCGGTTTCGGTCTGAAGATTCCGATGCTCGTGAACTCGTTTCTCAGGCAGGGTTTTCGTGTCGAGGGTGTCGACGAGATCGAACCATTCACGTTCCCGATCGACCTCAAGTCCAACATCGTGGGCCTTGGGGTGACGCCAACAGAGCTTGGTATCAGAGTGATGGATATCAAGCGCGGCTATCTCACGTCGTCAGAAGCCGGCGACCCATATCTACGCCCCTCGATATTGGCGGCGATGATTGAAGAAATTCGGACATTGATTCCGGTGACCGCTGTGCCCATCGTGCGAATCTACGCCACGAAGAAGTAACGACCTGGTCCACCGGATCGAGATGCCGACAAGAGAGGCGTTCAGTTCCTCTTGTCCTTTTTAGCCTGGCGCTTCTCCTTGAGGCTCTTCGCCGCAGGCTTCTTGTTGCTCTTGGCAGCTTTGTCCTTGTTTGCCACGGTGTACCTCCGCTATCGACGACGAACTACCTTCGCAGTTCATTCCCCGCACATCTGCGGGTGATCTGATTCATTCTGTCACAAACATACAGCACCGATGCGATTCTGAAATCCGAGCGGTCTGACGGGGTTGTCTCTGACCTAAGAATCACGGTGACTATTTCATCAGGAGGCCCTTGTACTCGGCTCTGACGACTTTCTTGTCGAACTTGCCTGTGCCGGTCTTGGGGATTGCCTCGATGAAGATGATTTCGTCCGGCATCCACCATGAGGCGATCCGCGGCTCCAGGAATTGCTTGACAGCCTCCGGTGTCAGGCCCCTATCAGGCTTTGGCACGATGAACGCGACCGGGCGTTCCTGCCATTTCGGATGCGCAAGCCCCACCACCGTGGCCTCGGCAACATCCGGGTGAGCCATGATCTCGTTCTCCACTTCCAGTGATGAGATCCATTCGCCACCTGACTTGATGACGTCTTTCGCCCTGTCAGTGATCCTGATGTACCCATCCGCTGTGATCTTGCACACGTCGCCAGTGCGAAGCCAACCGTCGACAAAGGACTCTGGCGATCGTTCGTCCTTGAAGTACTCCGCAGCAATCCACGGCCCGCGGATAAGCAGCTCACCGAACGCCTCACCATCATGCGGCAGCGAATCGCCGAGCTCGTCCACAATCTTCACTTGCAGTCCAGGAATCGGTCGACCGGCGGTCTCAAGGACATCGAGCTGAGCATCCCAGCTCCAGTCTTCCATCCAAGGTTTCAGTGTCGCAGCCGATGCAACCGGGTTCGTTTCTGTCATTCCCCAGCCCTGGATGACCCTCGCACCGGCGTTCTTCTCAAACCAGTCAATCATGGCTCGTGGCACCGCCGAACCGCCGCAGAACAGTGCCCTGATGTGGGAGAGGTCTATGTCAGGGTTCGCCTCAAGGTGGTGCTGGATACCGAGCCACACGGTCGGAACGCCAGCCGAGAATGTGACTCTCTCGTTGACGAATAGGCCTACGAGACCTGGTCCAGAAAGATCAGGTCCTGGGTATGTGAGCTTTGCTCCAACCGTGACCGCCATGAACGGGTAACCCCAAGCGGCGGCGTGGAACATCGGAACCACAGGCAGCACGTTGTCGGCAGCACTGATGGGGTTCGTAGCGAGATTCGAGATCGTGTGCATGTACGTCGACCGTTGCGTATAGGCAACACCCTTTGGGTTCCCTGTGGTTCCCGATGTGTAGCAATACATCATTGGGCTCCGTTCATCGAGGAGAGGCCATTCGGCCTGCGGCTCAACGTCAGCGATGAGATCCTCGTATGAAATGGCTCCTTCGATTCCGCAGCCTTCGGCCGTAGGGCCCATGATGATGAAATGCTCCACTGTCTCGAATGAGTCGACGAGGGGAGCGATCGCCGGTGCGAGGTCTGGATCTATAAAGATCGCCTTGTCCCCGGCATGGTTCACGATGTACGTGAGCTGAGCAGGGAACAGTCGAATGTTGAGGGTGTGGCACACCCGCCCTGTGTTCACGGTCGCCCAGTACAGCTCATGGTGTCGGTGGTTGTTCCACGCAAAGGTCCCTATGGGTTCTCCCTCGGCAACACCGAGCTTGGTCGCCATTGCGGTCGCAAGTTTCCTGACCCGCACATCGGTCTCGGCGTAGGTGGTCCGGTGGATCGAGCGATCAGCCTCGACAGACACGATCTCCTGTCTGCCGTATTGCCACACGGCGTTGTCATACAGGGTGCTGAGGAGAAGCGGAAAGTCGTCCTGCATGTGCATCTGGGAGAACTCCTTGTTGACGTCTCGGGCACGATACGCCAGATTCCGACGCCGTGCATCCTTGGCTTTGCCCTCTCGTCAGGGACAAGATCGATCGCACAGTCAGGGTTGCTCAGCCGTGCTGCGTCAAAGAGGTCTGCCGTTCGCTGTGCCTGTAATCTTCCTGTGATGCCTCAAGACACACTTCAGATTCTCGCGCCGAACGGTGAGCTTGTCGGTGACCCACCGATCGACCTCGACAGAATCCGTGAGCTGTATGAGGCAATGGTTGTGGCACGGGTATATGACCGCAAGTGCACCGCCATGCAAAAGCAGGGTCGGCTAGCCACGTATGCCCCGTTTGAAGGGCAGGAGGCGTGCCAGATCGGAGCTGTGGCACCTCTCAACGCAGACGATTGGGTTGTGGCGACCTACCGCGACGCAGGCGCCATGTGGTTCGCTGGGTACCCGATGGTCAACCTCATTCTTGGGCGTACAGGTGACGAGAGGGGCGGCAAGACGCCAGAAGGCATCAACGTCCTTCCCCCATCTATCACCGTTGGAGGGCACATGATCCACGCCGTGGGAACAGCGTGGGCAGACAAGCTTCAGGACACGGGCAGAGTGTCTCTCACGATGTTTGGCGACGGCGCAACCTCAGAGGGCGACTTCCACGAGGCGATGAACTTCGCTGGCGTATTCGACACTCCAACGGTCTTCTTCTGCCAGAACAACGGTTGGGCGATCTCCTTGCCCTTCGAGCAGCAAACCGCCGCAGAGTCGCTCGTCGACAAGGCGGTTGGATACGGGATGCGTGGAGTGCGTATCGATGGAAACGACTTGCTTGCGGTTGTAGCAGCCGCAACGACAGCCACCGAGGACGCTCGCGCAGGCCGCGGCCCAACCTTCATTGAGGCCATGACATACCGGGTTGGGCCACACACAACGGCCGATGACCCAGGGCGCTATCGCACAGAGACCCTGACAGACCAGTGGCGAGCTAAGGACCCGATCGACAGGGTTCGCGTATACCTGGAGGCTCAAGGACAGTGGACGGAAGCCTGGGAGGCTGGCATCGCGCAAGCCGCGTCTCAACAGGTTGAAGACGCCGTCGCCGAAGCTGAGGCTCTTGAACCGTTCACAGGAGACGAAATCTTTTCAGCGATGTTCGCAGAACCGACACTCCCGCTCCTCGACCAGCGTGAGATGCTGCGGAGGGATGGGCCGTGACCGAGCGAACAATGGCCCAAGCCCTCAATGCAGCTTTGTCAGACGCACTCGCTGACCCCTCTGTGGTACTTCTCGGTGAAGACGTTGGGATGACCGGTGGCGTGTTCAGAGTCACCGACGGGCTGCGAGAGACGTTTGGTGGCGACCGTGTCATCGATACCCCTGTCGCGGAATCCGGAATTATCGGGGCAGCGTTCGGGATGGCTGTGGCTGGCATGCGACCCATCGCCGAGCTCCAGTTCATGGGGTTTTCCTATCCGGGCTACGACCAGATCGTGAACCATGTCTCAAGGATTCGAAACCGCTCCCGCCACAGATTCACCGCACCCCTCGTCATCCGGATTCCGTACGGCGGAGGGATTGGCGCGGCGGAACACCATTCAGAATCCTTCGAGACGATCTACACCCATGTCCCAGGGCTCAAGGTTGTGGTCCCGTCCCGACCGATTGATGCGAAAGGCCTGCTCGCCTCGGCGATTGCCGATCCCGACCCTGTGATCTTCCTCGAGCCAATCCGCGCCTACCGCGCGATCAAAGAGGACGTGCCAGACGCGCCGTATCTGACACCGATAGGAGTGGCTTCGATTGAAAGAACAGGTTCAGATGTGACCCTCATTGCCTACGGTGCAATGATGAAAGAAACCCGTCAGGCAGCAGAACTCCTCGGCGCGAATGGCGTTGACGCCGAGGTCATCGACCTTCGCACGCTGGTACCCCTTGATGTCGAGACGATCGTTGCGTCCGTTCAGAACACGGGTAGAGCGGTTGTGATTCACGAGGCACCGAGAACCACGGGGTTCGGTGCGGAGATCGCGGCTCTGATTGGTGAGAAGGCGCTCTACTCGCTCAAGGCTCCGGTCGAACGGGTCACGGGATGGGACGTTGTTGTTCCCCTTCGACGAGCCGAAAAGCACTACACACCAGGTGTCGATCGAATCGTCAACGCCACAATGCGAACAATGGAGAGCTGATGGCGACAGAATTTCACCTCCCGGACATCGGAGAAGGGCTTGCCGAGGCGACGATCCTGCATTGGTTCGTGGCGGTAGGAGAGACTGTTGAGGTCGACGCTCCGCTGGTCGAAGTTGAGACAGACAAGGCGGTCGTCGAGATTCCTGCGCCAATTGGAGGGGTCGTGCTCCACCACGGAGCTGAGGCTGACGAGGTTCTCGCTGTGGAGCACCTTCTCGCGGTAATCGGCGAGGTCGGTGAAGAGTGGACTCCGTCGGAAGCTCCTGCTGGCACACACGGAAAGTCCGTCGCCGACGATGCCGCTCCGATCGTCGGGACGCTCGATACCGGCGATGCTCCGAGTGTTGGTCAGGGCGTGCAAGCCTTGCCGCTGGTGCGTAAACTTGCTGGGGAACTCGGCGTTGATCTATCGAACCTCTCGGGTTCGGGGCCCGGTGGACGAATCACAGAGGATGACGTCAGAGCAGGGGCCGAGCGCACGATTGGTCCGCATACGAGGGTTCCCCTCAGCGCGACCCGCAAGGCGATCGTTCGGAACCTCACGCGCTCATGGCAGGAGATACCGCACGTCACGACATACGGGTCCGTTGACGCGTCCCGATTACTTGCTGAGAGAGCAAAAGCTGGCAAAGTTCCGCTCGAAGCGGTTCTGATCGCGAGGCTGATTCCCGTCCTCAAGAAGTTCCGCGGATTCAATGCCACCTTTGCCGGTGATGCGGTTCTTGAGCATGATCGCTACGACATCGGGTTCGCGGTCGACACTCCCGATGGACTGATGGTCGCCGTAATCGCCGGTGCGGACGGCAAGTCCGTCGCCGATATCGGCTCAGAGGTTCGACTCCTTGCGGCAGGTGCCAAGGAGCGCACGCTCGACCGTGGGCAATTGACAGGGCAGACGTTCACTATCTCGAACATTGGGGCCGTTGGGGGACGGTTTGGTACGCCTCTGGTCCCGTACGGGACGACAGCGATCCTTTCGATCGGAAGAGCAGACCCGCAGGCAGTAGTGCGCGGAGGGGAGATTGTGATCGCGTCTGAGTTCCCGTTGTCGCTGTCCTACGACCACAGGGTCATCGACGGCGGAACAGGACGAGCCTTCATGGCTGACATCATCGAAGCCCTCGGGACCTGATCACCGGTATAGAATTGGGCTATGACCGATATCGGAGATCTCTCGGCTCAACTTGCTGACGTCCAGCGACGACTTCACGAGCTGCCTGACGACGCGTTCGCTGAGAAATTCGCCCTTCACAAAGAGCGGGATGTGCTCCGCGACCAGGCGAGAACCTATGCAGAAGATCTCGACAAGGGCCGCGGCACGAAGGAGCTTCTAGCGGAGCTTGCTGCACTTCGCTCACAAATGCACTCGATCGAAGGACAGCGAATCGACCTCGTCTATCAGGCAGGTTCCGGAGGCGCATCCAGCTCGGAAATGGGGAATCTCGGAGGCATTGCTCTCAACAGGGGAATGGACGATGCCATGGGGCTTCCCAAAATCAAAGCAAGGATCGGACTCCTCAAAGGCATCCTGACCGATCGAGGAGTCGAAATCCCTGAAGCAAGCTTCTGACCGCACGGCTTCGACCAGGCACTACGCTCGCTGTCAATGGGCGACCATCATGTTCATCTTCATCCACACGGCCCGTATCAAGGCATAGGACCCAAACCTGGGGTCTACCCGGCAGGCCACATCGAGGCGTTCGTGGAGCATGGGTTTGCCAGGGGCGCCGACGAGATCGGCTTTACAGAGCACCTCTATCGATGTGTCGAAGCGGGTGATCCGCTGGGAGAGTGGTGGAAGGGCTCGCCAACCCAAGACCTTGCTGAGCTAACCGCTCAGCACATCGAGGTCGAACGGGTCCTCTCTCTTGAGCGGTATGTAGAGGCTGTCGTTGACGCAAAGGACCGCGGCCTTCCTGTGCTGCTCGGGCTTGAGGTGGATTTCTTCCCGGACACCATCGGCCCAGTCCTCGACCTTCTAGCGCCCTATCCGTTTGACTTTCTTATCGGGTCCGTACATTGGATCGGCGCATGGGGTATCGACCTGCCAGAGCAGGTCTACGAATTCGATCGTCGAGGCCACCGCCAGGCCTATGAGGACTACTTCGCATTGGAGACTGAACTCGCTGCCTCAGGCGCAGTGGATGTGCTCGCACATTGCGATGCCGCGAAAAAGCGAGGGGTATACCTCGATGAGATGCCTCATGACCTCTACGAGACCTTGGCAGCGGCGGCGGGACGATCAGGTGTCGCGGTAGAGGTGTCGACGGCAGGACTGTACCAACCTGCTGCCGAGATGTACCCGAAAGTGGACCTCCTCAAGAGATTCCACGATCACGGCGTCCCAATCACCATCTCATCCGATGCTCATTTCCCAGAGGACTGTGGTCGCGACCGCGACCTCGCGAGAGATATGGCACGATCCGTCGGGTACAAGACCAGAGTGACCTTTCGCAATAGGGTTCCACAAAACCGACCGCTGTAGAGGCTGGCGATGCTGCTTCTGGCGGCAAAAAAGCCGGGACGGCGCTGCGATACACTCAGCCCGATGTCCGCACCCACCGTATGGCTAACCACTCTCGGTTGCTCAAAGAACCAGGTTGACTCCGACAAGATATCTTCGGTGCTTGGCGCATCTGGCTATCTCGATGCTGCGACTCCTGAGAGTGCGGACATTGTGATGGTCAACACCTGCGGATTCATCGAAGACGCCCGTCGCGAGTCCGTTCAGACAATCCTTTCCCTGTCGGAAGCGAAACGCGACGACGCAAAACTCGTGGTCATGGGATGCATGGCTCAGCGGTACGAATCGGAACTCATCGAAGCACTTCCCGAAGCAGACGCCGTTATCGGTCTCGACCGCTATCCCGAGCTGTTTGATCGACTTGATGCAATGACAGGATGGCAGCCGATTGAGATCGGTGGCGTGAAGCGTTCGCACATGGACATCCTCGAAGTTGTGAACCGCCCGACGCCGTCGACCCCGTTCGCCTACGTGAAGGTTGCTGAGGGCTGCAACAAGACGTGTGCTTTCTGCGCAATTCCGCTCATTCGAGGCAAGCAGCGGTCGAGGGCAAGTGCTGGGATAGTCGCCGAAATCGAGGGCCTCGTCGCAGGAGGGGTTCAAGAGATTGTGCTCGTGGCGCAGGACCTTGCCGCATACGGTCGCGACAACGGGGCTGGAAGCATCGAAGATCTGGTTGCTGATGCGGCTGACGTTGACGGCCTCAATCGGATGCGGCTGTACTACCTATTCCCGCGGGAAATTCGCCAGGGACTGATCGACCTCATGACCGGACACGAAACCATCGCCGACTACTTTGATTTGAGTCTCCAGCACGCTTCTCCAACTTTGCTGCGGTCCATGAGACGACCAGGCAGCGGAGATAAACACCTGGAGCTCATCGCGAAGATTCGCAAAGCCGCCCCTCTCGCAGCGACGAGGTCGTCGTTCATTGTCGGCTATCCGGGTGAGACCGAAGATGATCACGAGACCCTTGTCGAGTTCCTCGAAGAGGCGCGCCTCGACTGGGCAGGATTCTTTCCATACTCCAAGGAGGAGGGGACTACTGCGGCAACGCTGCCAGATCAGCTGTCGCACGACGTCATCACCGAGCGTCTCCGCCACGTCCAACAGATTCAGGATGACATCACGGCTTCGGCGAATGCGGGAGTTGTTGGGTCGACATTTGAGGTCCTTATCGACCAAGTCGAAGAGGGCCAGGCCGTCGGTCGGTCGTACCGAGAGGCGCCGGAGATTGATGGGGTCATCCTCCTGAACGACGGCATAGTCGGCGAATGGGTGAACGCACGAATTGATGGTGCATACGGAACCGATCTCTCAGGAACGGTTGTCGTGTCGTGATCGTTGAAACCCTCGCAATCGGAACGGAACTCCTTCTCGGTCAGATCGTCAACACCAACGCATCCGAGATCGCTGCTCGGCTAGCGGATGTCGGAATGACACATCTCAGGCAGTCGGTGATAGGCGACAACCAAGAGCGCATGGAGGAATCGATCGCGGCGGCAGTCGCTCGTTCAGAGGTTCTCATCATCACCGGGGGCATCGGCCCTACCCAAGATGATGTCACGAGAGAAAGCGTCGCAAAGGTTGCTGGTGTCCCTCTCGTGTTCGATCAAGAATACGCGACGTCGATGCGGTCTCGATGGATCGAAAGGGGGAGGGACTTCCCTGAGTCGAACCTCAAACAGGCGAACCGCCCAGAGGGCGCGATTGTCGTTCCGAACCACAAGGGCTCTGCGCCAGGCTTCCGCATGGAAATAGATGGCTGCTGGGTGATCTGTCTGCCAGGCGTTCCAACCGAGATGCTCACCATGCTTGACGAGGTGGTCATCCCGTTCCTCGCTTCGCTCTCTGGACACGACGTCGGAGTCGTCACGAGCAGGATGCTGCGCAGTTGGGGCATGCCTGAGTCGAGGGTGGGGGAGCTACTCGACGACCTGTTTCGCGAATCGGAGAATCCGACCGTTGCATTCCTCGCATCCGGAGGCGAAATCAAGATTCGTCTTACGGCGGCGGCTCCAACCGAGGAGTTGGCTCTCGCGCTGATCGCACCGCTCGAAGCCGAAGTGAGAGAACGCATGGGCGACCGCATTTTTGGGGCAGACGATGATGTCATCGAGAAGGTCATCCACGAACGTCTTCTTGCTCGTGGCTGGACGATTGGTTCGGCAGAGTCAGCGACTGGCGGACTGATTGCCCGCAGACTCACGCATATCGGTGGAACCAGTGCAACGTTCCGAGGCTCGATTGTGGCCTATGCCCAGGACCTCAAGGAAACGATCCTCGGCGTGGACCCCAAGATCATCGACCAATACGGCGTGGTGTCAGAAGAAACCGCGGCGGCAATGGCAACGGGTGCGAGAGGGGTCCTTGGTGTGGACATCGCCGTCGCGGTCACTGGGTCCGCCGGTCCCGAGCCAATGGAGCAACCGGTCGGGACCATGATCGTTGCGGTTTCGACTCCAACTGACGATTTTGTCAAGACGTTTGTCATGCCAGGAGACCGTGAGCGGATTCGTGCCTACACCGCAACCGCTGCTCTGCACATGGTACGGACAGCTCTCGATCAGCCATAGACAGCAATGACTGGCAACGTATTTCTTGCGGTCGATCTATCCGATGAGGAACGCCACGGACTCGCTGCCGTTCTCGCTGACGCAGACCTCAGCCGCATCGTTCCTGGCAAACGCACGCGACCGAAGAACTGGCACATCACGGTCTGTTTCATCGGCGAGGCCGAAGAGCACCAGATAGATCGGCTCGCCGAACGCACCGAAGCACTTCTCGATGCGGAACCCGGTGTGATCCATCTCACAGCAGTTGGAGGATTCCCGAAGCTTTCGAAAGCATCCGTTCTCTTCCTTGCGGTTGAGGACGAATCCCACACGCTCAATGTGATCGCAGCCGATTGCGAAGAGGCCGCTACAGAAGCCGGCTTCGAGCCAGATGGCCGGCCCTTTCGCCCACATCTGACACTGAGCCGCATCCGTCCACCGCGAGATATCCAGGCACTCGAATCCTCGTTCGACGAAATCAGGTTCCCCGTGAAGGTTTCAGCAGTCACGATGTTCCGTTCGGAATCGGGCAAGGACGGGATGAGGTACCGGCCTTTGCATCGGTTTGAGTTGTAGGCGGAAGCGTCTACCGTCCACCGTCTACCGCCCACCGTCCTCGGATATCGGATTTGGGCTTCCGTTCCGCATCCGTAGTCTGTCCTCCGTCCTCTGTCCTCTGTCCTCTCCTGCTTCGGTCCTCCCTCGAGGGAGGACGGGCGAGCCCTGCGAGCCAGGAGGGTGGCCGGCACACGCCAGCCAGCGAGGCAAGGGTCTGCTATCCCACTGAATGGTCGCTTCGCTCCTTTGGCCGTTCCGGATGAATGGGGACAAACCCAGTGCGCAATCGGTAACTGGTTCTCTGTCCTCTGTCCTCTGTCCTCTGTCCTCTGAAATACTCGCCATCGAACAGGTGTTCGGTTAAGGTGGCCTTCGTTAACTGGGAATCTGTCACACAGGCCTGGCATGGTGACGGAGATCGATGAAAGGAATTCACATGGCGACATCCGCTGAAGACAAGAACAAGGCAGAGAAGGGCAAGAACCTCGAGATTGCGATGTCCCAGATCGAGCGTCAGTTCGGTAAGGGAGCGATCATGCGCCTGGGTGCGGATGAGATTCGCAAGATGGATGTGATTCCCACAGGTGCGCTGTCTCTCGACCTTGCGCTTGGAATAGGGGGCTTGCCACGTGGTCGAGTTGTCGAGATCTTTGGGCCAGAATCCTCAGGCAAGACAACACTTGCTCTTCATGTCATAGCCGAAGCACAAAGGAACGGTGGCAGTGCTGCGTTCATCGACGCAGAACACGCCCTTGATCCACTCTATGCAAAGGCAATCGGTGTCGACATCGACGAACTCCTCATTTCACAACCAGACACTGGCGAGCAGGCCCTCGAGATTGCAGACATGCTCATCCGCTCAGGTGCCCTTGACGTCGTAGTCATCGATTCCGTGGCCGCGCTGGTTCCACGAGCAGAACTTGAAGGCGACATGGGGGACACCCACATGGGGCTTCAGGCTCGGCTGATGTCTCAGGCACTTCGGAAGCTCTCGGGAACGATCAACCGGTCGAACACCACCGCGGTGTTCATCAATCAGCTCAGGGAAAAAATTGGCGTGATGTTTGGGTCACCTGAGACGACCCCAGGTGGTCGCGCTCTCAAGTTCTACTCAAGCGTCCGGATCGACATCCGGCGTATCGAGGCGATCAAGGTGGGCACCGAGAACATCGGTAACAGGGTGAGAGTCAAGATCGTAAAGAACAAAGTTGCACCACCCTTCCGTCTTGCCGAATTTGACATCATGTTCGGCGAGGGTATCTCACGAGAAGGAAGCCTCCTCGATGTGGCTGTCGAAGAAGGCATCGTGCGTAAGGCCGGTGCCTGGTTCACCTACGACGGTGACCAGCTAGGCCAGGGAAGGGAAAAGGCCAAGGACTATTTGCGCCAGAATCCCGAACTTGCCACGCTCCTACAAGACCAGGTGTTACGTTCGGTTGGCGTTATCGGGGACGACGAACAGGCAGACGCTGTGGCTGAGTCGGGCAAGGACGTAGTTTCTGACAGCGACGTCCCAGAAGAATCTGACAACGAATAGGGGATATTCTCGGCTTTCGCGTTCCCACATCGTCGTTCATGATGTAGCATCGAGACACAACACACACAATACTGAAACAATCCTGAGATATGACCGATCCGAAGCGAGATACAGAGTGACTACGGGCTAACCCCCAAAGCCTTCGTCTTTCGTGTGTGTGCCGAGCCCTGCGTGGCTCGGCACCGTCGTTTGCGGCTCTCAGGGAACGAGGACGACGTGGACCAAATCACCCAGCTGCTCATCCCAGGAGCGATCGTCGCTGCGGTATTCCTCGTGGGTCTTTATTCCGGTCGGAAGCTCGTTCGGCTTCCGCAGTCTCCAGAAGGAGTGCTCTCAGACGCCAGAATCGAGGCCCAACGCATTCTTGCCAGAGCCGAGGAAGAGAGTCGCGCCAAGGCCGATACCTACCGTGATCGCGAGGAGGCCACGCTCGAGCATCGAAAGGTCGAGCTCAGCTCCCATCAAGAGCGGATCGACCAGACGTCCGCAACACTCGAACAACGAGCCCAGAATCTTGCGCAGCGCGAAGAAATGGCGATCGAGAAGGAGCGTGGTGCCTCAGAACTCGCCGCCAAGTCCGCTCGTCTCGCAGAGGAAACTCGCCTTGAACTCGAAGCGCTCGCTGGGTTTGACAGCAAAGCTGCAAAGGCAGAACTTCTCGAAAAGGTCGAGGACGAAGCTCGACGCGATGCAATGATCTTGGTGCGCGACATGGAGACGAAGGCTCGAGAAGAGGGCGACCGCCGCGGTCGCCGAATTCTGGCAACCGTGATCCAGCGTGTTGCTTCCGATGTCGTGTCAGAGGCAACTTTGTCGGTCGTTGCGATCCCGTCGGATGACATGAAGGGTCGGATCATTGGGCGTGAGGGGCGAAACATCAGGTCGTTCGAAGCTGTAACGGGTGTCGATCTCATCGTTGACGACACTCCAGAAGCTGTGAGTGTGTCAACGTTTGATCCTGTCAGACGTGAGATCGCACGGCGGACCCTTGAACGGCTCGTCGAGGACGGCCGTATCCACCCGACTTCGATAGAAGAGGCGTATGCCAAGGCGCGAGACGAGGTAGAGCAATCGATCAAGGATGCCGGCGAGTGGGCCATGCTTGAGGTTGGTCTCAACAGATTGCACCCAGAGCTCACGACGCTGATCGGGCGTCTGAAATACCGCACCAGCTACGGACAGAACGTCCTCGACCACCTCGTTGAGTCGGGTCATATTGCAGGCATGCTCGCGGCTGAACTCGGTGTGGACGAAACCGAGGCAAAGCGGGCAGCGTTCCTGCACGATATTGGCAAGGCAGTGAGCCATGAGGTCGGTGGCTCACATGCGATCATCGGTGCGGAGATTGCTAGGCGATTCGGCGAAGACCCAGCGATAGTGCACGCCATCGAGGCTCACCACAACGAAGTTGAGCCGCGGACACTGACGGCCATATTGGTCCAAGCTGCAGACGCGGTAAGTGCGGCACGGCCTGGCGCACGCAGGGAAGCCCTTGAGTCGTATGTCAGGCGCCTGGAGCGGCTCGAAGAGATCGCCCGTGGGTTTGACGGAGTCGAGAAGGTCTACGCGCTCCAAGCTGGTCGAGAGGTGAGGGTCGTCGTAGACCCAGGATCTCTCGACGATTTGGGATCGCAGGATCTCGCAAGGCTCATCGCAAAGAAGCTCGAGGCCGACCTACAGTACCCAGGTCAGATTGAGGTCACGGTTATCCGTGAATACCGGGCGAAGGGCGTCGCCCGGTAGATCAAACGGCCCCGTCTGTTGGTTTGCTGGAGCACTATATCGCTGGAGCGCAATGTCTGAAGTCACCATGCTCGGTATGCCAAGCATCAAGGAGGTCCGAGCACCCACTCGCACCGGTCAGACCTATTTCGTGCGGACATACGGGTGTCAGATGAACCAGCACGATTCCGAGCGCATTGCAGGACTTCTTGAATCGGACGGCATGATCCAGACTGATTCGGCCGATGACGCCGACCTCATCGTCCTCAACACTTGCACCATTCGAGAGAACGCAGATGTGAAGCTCTACGGATACCTCGGGTCGCTGAAGAAGGCGAAGAGGGATCGACCGAACCTCAAGATCGCAGTTGGCGGTTGCTCGGCGCAGAAGGAGCGCGACATGATTCGGGAGCGCGCAGGATGGGTTGATGTGGTATTCGGCACACACAACGTCCACCGTGTTGTTGACCTACTCGACCGGGCTGACGAGTGGGGACCGATTACCGAGATATGGGACGAAACGAAGACGATCTCGGACATACCGAGCGGCCTGCCGGTCCACCGGGAGTCCGAACATTCGGCTTGGGTCACCATCACCATTGGCTGTAACAACTCGTGCACATTCTGCATCGTGCCGATTGTCCGCGGGGCCGAGATCTCAAGACGTCCAGGTGACGTTATCAGGGAGGTTGAAGGGCTCGCCGCCGCAGGGGTGAAGGAGGTCACGCTTCTCGGGCAGAATGTCAACTCGTACGGCCGCGACCTCGACCTCAACGGACGCCAGCCCCTCTTCGCAGATCTCCTACGACGCGTGGGCGAAGTCGAAGGGATCGAACGGATCCGATTCACGAGTCCGCACCCAAAGGACTTTCGCGAGGACGTCGCACTCGCGATGGCAGAAACCCCAGCGGTGTGTGAGCAAATCCACTTTCCGCTCCAGTCGGGAAGCGACCGCATCCTTGCTCGTATGCACCGCGGCTACACCGCGACTCGGTTCTTGAAAAAGCTCGAAATGATGCGCTCTATGGTTCCGAACCTTGCGTCCTCGACGGATGTCATTGTCGGCTTTCCTGGGGAAACGGAAGAAGACTTCCAAGCGACACTCGATGTGTTGGCCCAGGCCAGATTCGACACGGCCTATATGTTCCAGTTCTCTCCTAGACCGGGGACGCCTGCGGCGGAAATGGATGATCACATCGAAGCATCAGTGGTTCAGGAGAGGTTCGATCGCCTGACCGCACTTCAGGCGTCCATCACCTACGAGAACAACGTCAAGCAGATTGGCGAGGTGGTCAGCGTCATGGTCGAAGGACCGTCGAAGAAGGACCCGTCGGTTGCAACGACTCGGACCCGCGGTAACCGGATTGTTCATATCGACGGGACATGGGAACCAGGATCATTCCTTGATGTAAGAGTCACGCAGGCAGCAGCGTATTACGTCGAAGGGGTGCCGCTCTGAACACCGTTGCAATTGTGGGACACACGGCGGCAGGGAAGTCACAGATTGTCGAAGCCGTGGCCGCTCGGTTCGGAGCACAGGTGCTCTCTGTCGACTCGATGCAGGTGTACAAAGGGATGGACATTGGTACCGCAAAACCATCCGAAGCGGTGAGGGCGGCGATTCCTCATCACATGATCGATCTTGTGGAGGCCGCCGCCGATTATGACGTGGTCAACTTCCAAACCGATGCGAGAGTTCTGCTGGGTGAACTCGGAGCGGAACAGCGGGTCGTTATCGCGGGAGGTTCCGGCCTTCACTTCCGGGCGGTCGTCGATCCGCTCACCTTCGCCCCTACGGATGTGGGGATTCGAGCCCAGCTCGAGAGCGCGTACGACGCCGAGTCTCGCAAGGCAATGCTTCTCAAGGCAGACGGCACCGCAGCATCGGTGGTTGATGTGTCGAACGATCGTCGTGTTCTGAGGGCGCTTGAGGTGTGGACGCTGACCGGTCAGACGCCGAGCGAGAGGGCGTCGAGCCCGGAAGCTCTGGAGGTCCGCGCATACAAGGCCAAGCTCCCTCATGTTTCGATTGGTATCGATGCCGGGGATCGTGCTCACGAGAGAGTCAACACAAGGTTCGAGCAGATGGTCGAAGCAGGCCTTGTTGCCGAAGTTGAATCGTTGGCGTGCTCGCTCTCGAGGACAGCATCACAGGCCGTAGGGTACAAGGAGATCTTGGGGGTGATCCGCGGTGAAACCACTCTTGTCGATGCGGTGGAGGAAGCCAAGCGGAGAACTCGTGGCCTGGTCAAAAGGCAGAGGACGTACTTCAGACGAGATCCACGCATTGAGTGGATGACATGGCAGGATGACGCGGGACAAAGAATCGACGCGGCAACCGCCTACATCGAAAGGGAGATGGCTTGGACTTCGTAAAGGTGCAGGGACTCGGAAACGATTTCATCGTGTTCGATGGGCCATTTGAGCCAACTGAGTCGGATGTGGTGAGGTGGTGCAGCCGCATGACGGGGATCGGTGCGGACGGCGTGCTCGTGATCGAACCTGAAACTGACAGCAGGGTCCTGATGCGCTATTGGAACGCTGATGGGGGTGAGGCTGAAATGTGTGGCAATGGCCTCCGCTGCGTTGCACTCCTGGCCTGGGAGCGTGGGTGGGTGGCTGAACCAGACTTTGTTGTCCAAACGGCGGTGGGTGATCACCCCGTCATGGTGCGCGGAGAAGTTGTCAAGGCCTTTGTAGGTGTTCCGAAACGTTTTCGAACAGAACCGTTGTCCATCGCAGGGAATGATCTGTACCCAATGTCGATTGGAAACCCGCACGCAGTGATCTTCGTAGATGATGTTGACGAGGCTGACGTCACACGCATTGGACCGATCGTTGAACATGACGCGCTATTCCCGGATCGGACCAATGTCGAGTTTGTCCAAGTTCTTGATGAGGGAGGAATCAAAGCGAGGATCTGGGAGCGAGGCGTCGGAGAAACCCTCGCCTCAGGGACCGGGGCAGCTGCGTCCGCCTACATGGCTCACGCGGTGCACGACGTGGCCCAACCGATTCGTGTGCAACTCCGCGGCGGAACGTTAACGATTTCAATCGACGACGCTGGAGCGTGGATGGAGGGCCCAGCCGAAATCGTGTTCAGCGGTTCGACCGACTGAGTCTCCTATCGGGGGGTCAGGACGCAGAACTCGTTGTCATGGGGGTCGGCCATAACTACCCAACTGACTTCGCCCTGGCCGATGTCAATTCGACTCGCTCCGAGGGCAACGAGACGGTCAACCTCGGCTTGTTGATCGATGAGGCTTGTTGAAGCGATGTCGAGGTGCATCCGGTTCTTCCCACGCTTTGGGATGAGCGGCGGGCCACTCCAGGTGATGAGAGGGCCGGTTCCGTCCGGTGCGCGGATAGCGGTCTCCTCGTCTTGATCCCAGACCAGCGGCCACCCAAGCGCCTTGCTCCAGAATTGTCCAACCCTTCGTGTCCCGTCGCAGTTGATCGCTCCGAGACGTCCTGTCCCTGCCAGAAATTTGTTCTCGGGGCCGATGATGCACAGCTCATTGCCCTCAGGGTCAGCGAGCACGACATGGCCCTCCTCCTGGCGCTGGCCAATGTCGATATGGCGAGCTCCGAGCTCGAGCAACATCTCAACGGTTTGCCGCTGGTCGTCTATTGAGGTCGTCGTCAGATCAAGATGGATACGATTCTGGCCAGCCTTCTTTTCAGGAACCGGTGCGAACAGAATCCCGAATCTGGTGTCGTCCGTCGGCACGAGTGCGATCTCGTTACTAGTTTCGGCGTCGAGATTCCAGCGCAGAGCAGCAGCCCAAAAGCGAGCGAGTAGAAGCGGATCGTTAGCGTCGAAGCACAGAGAGACGAGCCCGCTCCCCAATTGTCACGACTAGTCGACTCTCCGAAGCACAGCCACAACGACTCCAAGGATTTCGATACCGTCGGTGTACACCGTCGGTTCGTACGCATCGTTTTCTGGATGAAGGACGACGCCAAGATCGGTCTTTTCGAATCTCTTGACAGTGGCTTCCTCGCCGCCGACCAACGCTGCGACGATTTGCCCCTTCTTAGCGGTCTGCTGCTTTTGAACCACGACGTAGTCCCGATCCAGGATGCCGGCGTTGATCATCGAATCCCCACGGATAGTCAACATGAAGACGGGCTCTTGTCCGACGAGTTCCGTAGGGAGTGGGTAGATCTCTTCGATGTCCTCTTCTGCGAGAATCGGTGATCCTGCGGCGATGCTCCCGACAAGGGGGACATCGCGTACTGCTGCCCGGGAGATCGGGATCGCGCCATCCTGCTGAACGACCTCGATGGCTCGAGGCTTGGTGGGGTCGCGCTTGATGAATCCCTCGGCGGCGAGCGTGGTCAGGTGACTGTGAACCGTCGATGGGGAGCTGAGTCCCACGACCTCGCCGATCTCGCGGACGGAGGGCGGGTAGCCCCTCTTGTTGACAGTAGAGATGATGAGGTCGAGTATCTCTCTTTGTCTGCTTGTGAGTGTGTTGCGATCTGCCACGTGGCCTCCGTTCGTTGCCTCAACGTTAGCCGACTTTGCTGTCGCGACCAAACATATGTTCGATTGAGGACTAGCGGGTAGCCTCTCGCCCGTCAGAAGTTTGAAGATGGCACGGCAGGCAGAGGGTGCTAGACGCCGAGAATGTACGCAACCGCATCGCCGTACTCGACGTGCTCAGGGCACAGGTGCGTCGTCGCCAGGCTGAACATCGTCGCGAAGCCAGCGAGGTCGGATGATTCGAGGCTCCCATGAGACTGGTTCCAAACGACGGTGGTAGCGAAGGCTGGAGATCGGTTCTGAGACTTGAGTCGCTCGAGGTCAAAACAGACGCGATCTGCTGCCTTCAACAGCGTTGGTTGGTCTGAGAGGAATCCGATGATTCCGACGTTTGCCTGCCGCTTCTACGAGAGCCGTCCGGTCGCCTTCGGTTCCATAGGTCGGGACACCGTCGGATCCGGTTCCGATTGATGGGGCGTCTTCTGGGGTCACCCCTCGTGAGGCCGAGGCCAACGTTGTGACCGGTGGCAGCGTTGTTGCGCTAGCCGACCCCTCGGCTGCGGAAGGTGCTGTTAATCGGCCGATAAGGAGCCCGATGATCAGCGCAACGACGAAGGCACCCCCGGCTGTGTAGAGAGCTTTTCGGTTCAGCATCGTCCACAGATTCGGACGACTGCTGTTAGGCCCACTTCAGATCAGCCCTGGAGCGAGAGGTTCACATTGAGGACCGCTCCCGAGTGGATGATTCGGGCCCTGCGGTAGTCTCGTTCCTGTCGACAAACGGGTAAAGCAGACGTGAATAGGTCGTGGATAGCTATTGCGGTGCTTCTGTTCGTCGCGGGGGTAGTGATCGTCGTGGTGGCCGTTGGCGGGGGGTCTTTCTCACCCGATCGGTCCCATCGCCGTGGAGGATGCAACCGCTCCGAACGCCACGATCACGTTGCTCGATAGTGAGTCGTGTCATCCGGAGTTCCCAGGATGGCGAGGCTCTGGTGAGTCCGATTCACTCGATGATGTTGTCGCTTGGTTCGATACAGAGTGGGGACCCGTGGCTCAGCCGTGGACCGACCGATCGAACAGCGTTGGGGCGGCAGGGGAGTGGCGCCACTATGCCGACCTCAGCATCTGGCTCAGCGGTGATGGCCGTTTCATCGTTCAGACGTTTGCAACGGTCGACCACACATGCCCGCAAGAAGAAGACGAACCTTGGGAGGGCGTTCCAGAATCGGCTTGGAGCCGGTCGTTTCACGGCTGGCGAGGTACGACGGATGTCTGGTTCGCCGGCCTGAGGTACGGCGAAAAGAAGAACGCTCTCGGAGCTGTGAAGGAACCAACATCGACCCCGCCGA
>JAQCAA010000134.1 GCA_027728645.1 Actinomycetota bacterium
CGGAATTGGTCCTTGGCTTTCAGTTGAGGTCTCCTCGGACACAGAGAGGGGGGCGCAGCGTGAAATGCTGCGCCTTGTGCGGGAAGGCCTCGACGTGGCAACCTCCGATGGATCCCCAGATTCCCTGAATTTCAGCGGAGGCAGCAGACAGCCACTTGTCGACAGCGCCTTTCTGGCTCTGGGACTGCTGCGGAGTTGGGATGCGGTGTGGACGCAGCTTGACCATGACGTTCAGAGTCGTGTCGTGGATGCTCTACTGCAAACACGGATTTATGAGCCCTGGAACAACAACTGGCAGCTCTTCTCCGCGATAGTCGAAGTGTTTCTGAGACGCGCCGGAGCCAAGTGGCGCGATGAGCCTATTCGTCGTGCTCTTGAGAGTCATGAAACCTGGTATCTCGGGGATGGCGTGTACGGAGACGGGCCAGATTTCCGCTTCGACTACTACAACAGTTTCGTAATCCACCCCTTTGAGTTCGAAGTCGTGAGGTCGATGTGTCATCTCGATGGTATGCCGTCCGATCTGCTCGGCTCCGTGGAGGCCCGGTTGCGAAGATACGCAGCGATCCAAGAACGTCACATCGCCCCGGACGGAACCTTTCTACCAGTCGGGAGGTCCTTGACCTATCGAGCCGGAGCGTTCCATGCCCTGTCACTTGCAGCGCTCGAATCCCTTCTTCCGGTGGCTATGTCGCCAGGCGGAGTTCGAGGCGCTCTTACTGCAGTCATCCGGCGCACATTGGACCCTCCGGGAACGTTTGACGGGAGTGGGTGGCTAAGGCTCGGTCTCGCTGGCCACCAGCCCTCACTCGCCGAAGGATATATCTCGACGGGCAGTCTCTACCTTGCGCTTTGCGTGATGTTGCCTCTGGGACTGCCCGCGTATGACGAATTCTGGTCGGCTCCGGAGTCACCATGGACATCCCAACTGTTGTGGTCAGGTGTCGACACGGAACCAGATGCTGCATTCTGATGGTGCCCGTAACTACACCGTGCAAGGCACGCCAGCTCGAGTCGCTCTCTGCCCAACTCAGCCAAACCCGAAGCGATCACCGGTCTCGCTCACACCGGCGACACCCGGCGCTGATTGGGAGAACAGTCGATCATAGGCATAGGTGCGCTCGGCATTACCAAATATCACCTGTACGGCTCCCGCGTCGACTATCGAACCGATGTCTTCACCGGGAACACCGATGACGAGGTCTGCGAAGAGGTCGTTGTTCACGTCAAAAAAGGAGAGACTGGATCCGAATTCGTCACCAGGCTCTGCGGCACCTGCAACGCCGGCAGATGCTTGCGAGATGGTTTCCTGCTGGCCGGTCGAGGGATCGTTGGAGCCAAAGAGGATGTGGACTGCTCCGGTCGCCGACTCGTGTCCGGGGGAACCCGCAGCGATATCAGCGAAACCGTCTCTGTCGAAGTCACCGACTGCTGACGCTATCCCGACGTTGTCATGAAAACCGCCATCGATCCTCGCAGCGATGCTGGCCACAGGGCCATCGGAAGAACCGAGGAGCATGAACACGGCTCCATCGCCGCCGGAGAATCCCGGAGCACCGATAACAAGGTCGTCGATCCCGTCAGCGTCTACATCGCCGGATGCGAGGCTGGCCCCAAACAGACCGTGGTCCATATCCTCAGCGGAGAGCCCGAGGTTCCCGTAGTGGATGGAGGAAGATCCTGATCGGAGGAGCCCCTCCGCAGACCCGTAGAACACCTGAACGTATCCCGAATCGACGAGCGCTCCGACGTCCTCGCGAGGAGATCCGACAGCAAGGTCGTCGAAGCCATCACCGTTGAAGTCACCCGCTGCCAGGGCCTCGCCAAACCGATCATCAGTCTCAGGCGTTCCTGGAACCACTGAGTAACCCTGGTGGACGATCCAATCGTTGCTGGCAGTGAGCCCGCCCCCGCGCCCCCAGAGGACGTGCACCATTCCGCTGCGAAGCTTGGACCCAATCGCCTCCTCAGGTGCGCCTATAGCGAGATCGGTGTGTCCGTCCCCGTCGAAATCTCCCGCGGCAAGAGACGCCCCGAATCGATCTCCTGCCTCAACCGCACCCGAGATGCCCGAAGTCCCCTGATTCCACGCTGAGTCAGCCGACCAGTTGAACCCTCCAGATTGCCCGAGGAACAGACCAACCGAGCCAGCGTTCTGTCGCGAGTTAAGTCCCTCTCCAGGTGCACCGACAGCGACGTCAATGTATCCGTCGTCGTTGAAGTCTCCATACTGAACCGCATACCCGAACTCGTCTCCGGGTTCCGCCACTCCGCTGACGCCGTAGGTGTTTTGAGAGACGACGACGCTCGACGCCAGATCTGGCCCGTCGAAACCGCCGCTGAACACTGTGATCGTTCCTGCGTCGCGCCGACTACCGATGTCCTCAAATGGTACGCCAATCACGAGCTCGGTATAACCATCTCCACCTGAGTCGGGGCTCTCGAGACTTCCCCTGCGGTCACACGTACCGAGAGGGGAGCGGAACCAGTAGTCGGCAAGCGGGAGCCCGGTGCCGCCGGAGTATGCAGTGACAGAGCCTTCAGGGGAAAGGAGAAAGAGATCGGCGACGCCGTCGCCGTCGCGATCTCCGAGCCCGGCGATTTCGCCTGCGTTCGGCGTCGTATAGGTTTCAGCGATCTCAGCCGACCCAGTCGCAACGATATCGAGACTCCCCTCCCGATATATGTACACGTCCAATTGGAGATCCCCGTTGCGATCTCCGACGAGGACCTTGCCTGACCACTCAGGCGGCAGAGGTGTTGTATCTACGGTTGTGGCGAGATCCGAAGATACGGAACGCCAGTCGATACGGTCGTCGAAGACGAGGCCGAACTCAACCACCCCATCGAGATCGACGTCGCCAAGCGTGAACTGGCGGACTCCGGGAGTCGCTAGTGCAAAGGCAACCGAATCGCGATACTCGCTGGAGCCGGTGTGAACCCTCACGGTGGCGTCGGTTCCGTCGCCAGACACAGACCAGATGTCGAGGAATCCCCTGCCTTCGAGATCGCCGATCATGAAGATCGATTCGTCTGGCACCTGGTCAACGTACCAACGGTCAACCGAACACGCGCGATACTTGGCACTTGCACTGAGCACGGTCACCTCAGCGTTGCCATTGCCGAGAGCTCGCAACTCCAGAAGATCCGACACGGAGTCCCTGTCGGTGTCTGCGAAGAGATATGTGGCGTCCTCTGATGTCGGTGGCAGGGGAGTGTCTGTCGCTTCCACTCGTCGCGCGAAGTTGGAGAGGGTCTCGAAGTGCTCTGGGGCGGCAACGGGTGAAAGATCGCTGGCGGTAGGGCCCATCCACGAGAAGTGCATTGCATCCTTGACCGTTTCCCAGTCACCTCCCCAGCAGAAGCCCGCATCCGTCCACGCCTTGACGAACCAAGTGGGCATGTTCGTGTACTGGGATCTGTCGAGCGTTTCGTCCTGGGTGAAGCCGTTGTACGTTGGATTGATGTCGATCGTCGTGCCGAAGGAATGTGTCGACATTCGATAGCTTCCCGAGATCCGCCTCCATACACGGGTTCCGGCCTGCGTGATCGAGTAGTAGTTGCCGGAAGCTTCCTCGACTGCCAGATTTGCTGACACTTTAAGGAAGGCCGGAAGGGCTGTCTCGTGAACCTTGCGGACTTCGCCTCCACTCATCGGTACGGTCCAGTTGACGAGGCGGCTCCCAACCTCGGAGTACGTGCGCCCGAACCAGGTGCCCCATGGCCCATACACGACGTGATCGCCCGGTAGGCCCCGGCTCGAGAGAGCTGTTGTGTACGTCATCGGCGTTCTGATGCCTTGTTCGCCGCACCCGTTTGATTCGCTGAACGAAGGGATCGGTTCTGCGGGCGAAGTTGCTTCAGCTGCGCCGCCCCCGAATAGCGCGCTCGCGAGAAGCGCGAAGACCAAGGACGCCGCGAACATATTCTGGAATTCGTTTCGCATGTCCATCCGAAGCGTACGCCAGGACACATCTCTCCTTGTGGCAATCAACCTGCGGTGAGTGCTGCACCGAACTGGTCTCCTGCTTCAGCGACGCCTGCGATCCCTGAACTG
>JAQCAA010000018.1 GCA_027728645.1 Actinomycetota bacterium
TGACGGGCGTTTTCCGTCTACCGTCTATCGTCTACCGTTTTCTCCAGAAGAACCAAGATTTCAGGGCCGAATACCGCTTTGGATCGCCTATGAGCACCGGTCCGCGTGGACCAAGCGGTAGACGGTAGACGGTGGACGGTAGACGGTGAACCGGTTTCGCTATGCGAAACCGTCCGCATATGCGTATACTCCCCGCAATGACACACACTGCTGCGATTGTTGGGGCTTCTGGGTACGGAGGAGGGGAACTTATTCGGTTCCTCGATCACCATCCGGGTTTCGATGTGAAACTCCTTGGAGCAAACACCAAGGCTGGGATGCCACTTTCGAAAGTGCATCCTCACCTGAGCGGAGGCGACCGAGAACTCGTCGCCTTTGACCCAGATGCCTTTGGACAGGTTGATGTCGCATTCCTCGCGATGCCGCACGGCGCTTCAGCCGTCCCCGCAATGCAACTGCTTGAACAAGGAGTGAAGGTCGTGGACCTTGGAAGCGATTTCCGCCTCTCGACGCCGGAACGATATCTGGCTGCATACGGCAAGGAGCATGCGTTTCCCGACCAGCTTGGCAAGTGGGCGTACGGCCTGCCAGAGCTCTTCATGGATTCCATCGTCGGCTCGGATCGTGTTGCAGCGCCCGGTTGCTACCCGACGTCGGCTGTTCTCGCCATTGCACCGCTCGTAGCCGCTGGCCTCGTGGATGCACAAGGAATTGTGGTGGACTCATTGTCTGGCGTCTCGGGAGCAGGCCGCTCCGTGTCAGAAGCAACGTCCTTTGGGGCGATAGATGAGTCAGTGAAGGCGTACAAGATTCTTGAACATCGTCACCAACCCGAAATGATCCAAGCGATCGGTGGGTTCAGCGGTCAAGACATTGACCTCGTCTTCACCCCTCACCTCGTTCCGATGCAGCGCGGCATCCTTTCGACGATGTATCTGACCACGGTCGAAGGTGTAGATCTCGCCGATGTCCACAATGCTTTCGGCAAGGTGTACGACGGTCAACCCTTTGTGCAGCTGAGCGATGTTCCCCCGGAAACCCGATGGGTCGTGGGTTCGAACAACGCACTCGTGTCCTATCACCTGCATCCTGAGTCGAACCGGCTCATCGCAGTGAGCGCTATCGACAACCTCATTAAGGGTGCAGCTGGACAGGCAGTGCAGTGTGCGAATGCGATGTTCGGGTTTGATCAAACCGTTGGGCTCCCTACCGAAGGATGGATGCCATGACTGGCCACTCCTCTCCGTCTCCTGTCAAACCGATGATTGCCTCAACGATGGGAAAGGCACGGATCTTCTCAGAAGCGTTGCCGTTCATCAAGAAGTTCCGAGGAACAACGGTCGTTATCAAGTACGGCGGTTCTGCAATGGTCGACGACGATCTCAGGGGGAGCTTTGCTGACGATGTTGCAATGCTCCACTTCGTTGGTATCAAGCCGATCATCGTTCATGGTGGCGGACCGCAAATCTCGCTTGCGATGGGCCGGCGCGGGGTGGAGCCGCAGTGGCATGAGGGTCTTCGTGTGACGGACGAAGAGACGATCAAGATCGTTCTTTCTACGCTCGTTGGTGAGATCAACCCCGACATCGTGCGGCTCGTGAACAACCACGGCTCTATTGCCACTGGTGTTTCAGGGCTCGATGCGAACCTATTCATCGCTGAACCGCAGGATGAGCGCCTTGGGTTTGTTGGGAAGGTGAAAGAGGTCAACGTTGGCCTCATCGAGAGCCTCCAGGAACAGGGATACGTACCTGTCGTAGCTCCAGTTGCCAGAGGGGCAGACGGCCAAACGTACAACCTGAACGCTGACACGGCCGCAGGCGCACTTGCCGCAGCCCTCGGTGCGTCGAAGTTGGTGTTCTTGACTGACGTAGAGGGCCTCTACCGAGATTTCGGAGACGATTCGAGTCTCATTTCTCGGATGACGAGAAGCGATTTGGCTGAACTTGTGGATTCCGGTGCAGCTTCGGCAGGCATGATCCCCAAGATCAGGGCAACCCTTGCGGCGCTTGAAGGCGGTGTGAACCAGGTTCACATTCTCGATGGAAGAACTCAGCATTCGCTCCTCCTCGAGATCTTCACGCCAGAGGGAATTGGAACGATGGTGACGCCATGACATTGTCGACGAACAGATGCTCGCGGCAGCGGCCGTGAGGAGTGACACGTCCACGCGAAGGCTGGCTGTCCGTTCGATCATCGACTCGACCGACGTCGAGACGCAGGAGGACATCAGAGCACGGCTACTGGCACGGGGGTTCGACGTGACGCAAGCGACGATCTCTCGTGATCTCGATGCCGTCGGCGCAGTGAGGGTGAAGGTCAACGGTCACAGCATGTACCGGCTGTCGGTCGGGGACGATGATGACGGCTCTCTGGCGGCACTGAGGAGTGTCGTGGACGAGTTTGTTCAAAGCATTGCCATCTCGGGAAACCTGATTGTTTTACGAGTCCCACCAGGCGTGGCGCACCTCGTCGCCGCCCGTATCGACGGTGCGTTTGTCGACGGAGTGTTGGGAACCGTCGCTGGAGATGACACGATCATGGTGATCGCTGACGAGGCCACAGGGGCAGCAGCGGTTTCGGCACGAATAGAAGGAACGGAAGAGCGATGAGCAAAGACATCAAGAAGGTTGTACTCGCATACAGCGGAGGACTCGACACATCTGTGATCCTGCGGTGGATCAAGGAGGAGTACGGAGCTGAGGTTGTGACGTACACGGCTGATGTTGGTCAGGGCGAAGAGGTAGAAGAAGCCAGGGTCAAGGCGCTCGAGACCGGTGCTGTCGAAGCCATCTGCGAGGACCTCACAGAAGAATTCGTCTCTGACTATGTGTTCCCAGCCTTTCGAGCCTCTGCGATGTACGAGGGCTACTACCTCATGGGGACGTCGCTTGCTAGACCGGTGATTTCCAAGGGCCTTGTTCGCGCTGCGATCGAGACTGGCGCTGACGCGATTGCCCATGGCGCTACTGGAAAGGGCAACGATCAAGTCCGGTTCGAACTGTCTGCCTATGCACTGAAGCCCGACATCCAGGTCATCGCGCCGTGGCGCGAGTGGGATCTCAGGGGCAGGGCCGACTGCATTGCCTACGCCGAGAAGCACGGAATCCCCGTTCCGGTGACTGCGGAAAAGCCGTACTCGATGGATGCGAACCTGCTTCATATTTCTTATGAGGGCGGCGTTCTTGAGAACCCATGGACCGGCCCACCGGCGAACATGTTCAAGATGACCGTGGACCCAAGGGACGCACCTGACGAGGCCGAGTTTGTCACTATCGGATATGAGGCTGGGGATCCGGTTTCGGTCAACGGCGTAAGGCTTGCTCCCGTCCCCTTGTTGACAAAGCTCAACGAACTTGGCGGGAAACATGGAGTTGGGAGAGTGGACATCGTCGAGAACCGCTTCGTAGGGATGAAGAGCAGGGGTGTGTACGAGACGCCTGGAGGCACGATTCTCTATCACGCCCATCGGGCAGTGGAGTCCATCACCCTCGATCGTGAGGTCACCCACCTGAGGGATGAGCTTTCCAACCGATACGCAGAGATGGTCTACAACGGGTTCTGGTTCGCCCCAGAGCGCGAGGCGTTGCAGCACTTCATGGACGACGTTCAGAAACCGGTTACTGGCGAGGCGAGAATCAAGTTATTCAAGGGCCAGGCGATTGTCGATGGGAGGCGGTCCGACACCCATGCTCTCTACGACGAGGCAACGGTCACATTCGAAGCCGACGATGTGTACAACCAGGCCGACGCGGAGGGATTTATCAAACTTCAATCGCTTCGGCTCCGTACGTTTGCCGAGAAGCGTCTCGGTGAAGGCGAGTAGAGCTGATGACTCTCTGGTCTGGAGGCCGATTCGCTGATGATCCTGCCGAGGAGTTGTGGTCGTTCACTGTTGACCACTCCGACCGCCGGATGCTTGGCGACGATGTTGCAGGTTCGATTGCTCATGCATCGATGTTGGGGCGTGCAGGGCTTCTGACAGCCGATGAGACCTCGGCGATGGTTGCGGGTCTTGATCAGATCGCGATCGAGGCTTCTGACGGATCGTTCAACTTTCTCGACTCGGATGAGGATGTGCATAGCTCAGTTGAGCGACGGCTCGGAGAGATCATTGGGGACCTTGCAGGCAAGCTTCACACAGGTCGGTCAAGAAACGATCAGGTCGCGCTAGATCTTCGGTTGTATCTCAAGAGGGCGGCAGCCACACGAATCATCCAGTTGGAGAGCTTTGTTCAGGTCCTTGTGGATCAAGCTGAGGCCGTCGGCGATGCTGTGGTGCCGTCTTACACCCACCTTCAGCAGGCCCAGGCGGTGCCTTTTGCGCACCACCTTCTTGCGCATGCCTGGATGCTGGTGAGGGATGCCGCGAGGTTTACAGATGCCGTGGGTCGCATTGATGTCTCACCGCTCGGAGCCGGGGCATCAGGCGGATCCTCCCTTTCTCTTGACCCAGCTGCGTCCGCCGAGAATCTTGGGATGGCGAAGGTATTCGACAACTCGATGGACGCTGTTGCGTCGCGGGATTTTGTAGCAGAGTTTGTGTGGTGCTCTGCGCAGTCGATGGTGCACCTATCCAGGCTGTCCGAGGAACTGATTCTGTGGTGTTCGTCTGAATTCGGGTGGGTGACGTTTTCAGATGCATTCACGACAGGCTCCTCCGCGATGCCGCAGAAGAAGAACCCGGACATTGCCGAGCTCGTCCGGGGGAAGTCTGCCGCTGTGATCGGTGATCTGACGGCCATCGTCACACTCCAAAAGGGCCTGCCTCTCACCTACAACCGTGACCTCCAGGAAGACAAGAGACTTGTTTTCCACGCAGACGACACCCTTGCTGGGTCACTCGCCGCTCTTTCAGGCATGATTGCCACAGCCAGTTTCCATGCTCCGTCCCCTGACGTCTGGGTGACTGCACTTGACCTTGCCGAGGTCCTCGTTGGGCGCGGAATCCCGTTCCGTACTGCTCACCATATTGTTGGTGGTCTCGTGGCTGATCTCGTAGCGCATGGGAGGACCTTCGACAATGTCACCTCCGAGGAGCTCATTGCGTGCCACGAAGTGTTCAAGCCCGAAGACATCAATTGCTTGGACCCAGCGGTTTCGGTCGCCGCGCGAGTGACACGAGGTGGGGGCTCCATGGAGTCCGTCGCAACTCAGATTGTTGCTCTGCGTTCGAGGGTTTGAACCCAAGGACCGGTTCGGTCGTGAGGAAGCAAAGAATTCTTCCAGTCAGGTGTCGATTTCGCATCGAGATGATCGTCGTCCCCCTGAGACACCGGAAATGCTGGTGATCAAACTCAGGAGGATTACAGATGTCGAAGTACGCATTCGCATATCACGGCGGTCCAGGCATGGCTTCAACCGAAGAAGAGATGGCCGAGGCCATGGCGGCGTGTCAACCATGGTTCATAGTGATGGCGCTCCGGCCATTGCTTCTGTGGGCTCCAGCCCCCTGTTTATCGGGTCCACCAACCCTGGGTACGCGGTCTCAACATTTGCCGAACTGCCGCGTTGCTGGTGCTAGGCAGCTTGTTTGTGGCCGGTGTGACCCGCGAAGCAGTCTTGGCACGAGGCGGTGTCGCAGTGGGCTACCACCTCGACTTCGAGACCGAGTTGGGAAAACCACGCCTCGATGTCGGCGTCTGAACGCTCGGTCAGGTCTCCACTGTTTGTGCTGGTGTGTACAAGTGTCATCGTTTCCATACCCATAACGTATCAAGGGGGTGTGACAGAAACGCGGGTGGCGTGTGTGTCTGCGTAGTATCGGCATATGGAACTCAAGCGCTACGCCGATGCCAACCCGTTCAAGTTCGGGGATCTGCAACTCAGGGAACTCACCCCAGATGCGTTTAGCGGAGCGTCTTTCGCTGAGATCGTCGTGCCTGTCGGTGCAGATAGGGAGCCGCGGGTTTCAGCAAAAGAACACAGGATGTACATCTGTTTTGTCGGGGAGATCCAATTTTCGGTCGACGACAATGCGTTCCGAATGCGGACCGGCGATGTTCTCCACATCGCTGAGGGCGAAATGTATGGATTCCACAACGGTGGATACCAAGAAGGACGCCTTCTCCTCATCCGCGTACCCGGCCCGAGCATCCCACAAAACCTGTAGGACGGTCTTCGCGATCAGCTTTGCGAGCCCTGCCAACCGCTGAACGCTACGGTCCCGTCCTTGGGTGTGAACATCTCGTTCCTTGTCTGGCATTGGCGCGCTGGTCGGCGCAGCTTTGGTGGCTGAACAAGCGAGTCCAGCGAACCTGCACCCTATTCCCATTGGTAGACAACCACTCTTGCTGCTTCTGGTGAGGTCAGATCGCTTCGGACGTCGAGGGACCATCGTCGGATAGAAGATAGAGAGTCACAGGGTCTGCAACATTCTTGAGCGTCCGTTCGCCAACGGCAGTCCCGTGGAAGTCCTTCTTGTTCTTCATGTTGTCGTAGACGGCCTGGGTGAAACCGATCTCTCCCGCATTCACCTCAGATTGGATGCGAGACGCGATATTGACTCCGTCTCCGTGTACGTCCCCGTCTGCCCAAACGACCTCGCCGAGATGGATGCCGATCCTGATATCGAACCGGCCGTCGCTGTGGACTGCGGCACGGATATCTCGGGCGCAAGCGACGGCGCTTGATACAGAATCGAAACTAACCAGCATGCCATCTCCCAGCTTCTTCAGAAGTGCCCCATGATTGGTCGCTATTGCAACTGTGTGAATCTCGTCGTTGGCGTTGACGATTCTGAGTGTCGCCGCCTCATCGGCCCCCATAAGCGCGGTATAACCGACGATGTCAGAGAACAGGATGGCAGCAAGCTTGCGGGCTGGTGAGTCCGATGAAGGAGTTCGGATCGCTTCGTCGAGATAGTGACGCTTCCCCTTTTGGGCGCTTTGGAACTCGTCGGGAGACAGGATGTTCTCATCGAGCTCAAAATCCGTTCGTAGAAGATTGTTGACAAACGCATCGAGACGAGCGCCGCCCGAGGCGGCGACGTCTCGGATGAAGTGGGTATCTACATTGATACAAACCGCACCGACGAGGCCGTACTCGGGACGAAAAATCGGGATGGTTGTGCATTTGAACTGTCGAGACCCGATATTCAATTCATAATTGATCTTGTCTGTTCCCTGCTGGCGTCGAGTCTTGAGGTCGAGGACGAGGTTCGTAGCACCGCTACCGACTGTTCGTCCTGTGACAACACCATTCTCGATGGCGACGAGAGCCCGCGCTGGGTTAACCAGATTGTGCAGGAGAATCTCGATTCCGGTATTCGGAACCGATCGGCCGAGATGATGCACAATTCGCGCGTAGTTCTCGAGGAACACGGTGTTGTCGCTCACCACATCGTCGCCGCCGTACTTCGCGTACAACTCCTTGTAGTTCGCAAGTTGGTCGGTGGGGAAAGTATCTCGGACCAGATTCTGCTCGCCGATGATGATCAATTCTTTGGCGGCACGCTCGTTCTGTTCGGCAACCAGGTGTATGACTGCTGTGTTGAAAGCTTCGGCGTCGAACTTGACATGTCCGCGGTCGTTGATAACGAACGGGTAGAAATCGTACTCCTCAAGACGGCGAAGACCCGCGACGGAAGCCTGCTGCGGCGATTGCTGTTTTCCACGACCGAGCAGGTACGCGCCAACAGCTACCACTACAACCACAGAAATGAAAACGGCCAGGTTCACAGAGCACGGCTCCTCTCGTATGAATGTCCACGCAACATACACCAGCTTCTGGCGATCCGAGATAGAGGCGACCGTGAGATGGGTGAAGACCAGTCACTTTCGACGCTGTCGTCCACTGACTATCGACCGATCCTCGGATAGTGGCCGCACATGTGGGTGCACCTCAGCGATCCGATGATGCCTGTGACGGTAACGTCGGAGCGGCTGCGGATTCTCTACCGACATGACGAGGACGAGACAGCGGTGCATCGTTGAGTCCTTGCACGACCAGTGCCTTCATGAACCAACACGACGAACGGGTGAACCGAAGTGCTGACAGTCCCTACGCCCCCGCTGGCAGCACGTAGCGCCAGACCATCACGAAGTGGACGACAGATGCCGTCACGACCATCACATGGAAGACTTCGTGATACGAAAAGACCCTTGGCCAAAGCTTCGGTCGGTTTGTGATGAGGAACACCATGCCGACCGTGTAGATCACGCCGCCTAAGACGGCGAGACCGGACGCTGCCCAACCGAGTTCTGATACGAACTTCCACCCAATCGCAAGCCCCATCCAACCCATTGCCGCAGACAGCGCTATTGAGAAGGTCTGCCTCTCCGTAGGAAAGACGAGGTGTTGAGCGGCTCCAACCAGCACCGTCCCCCACACAACAGAAAGAACGACCCACAGCATCGTCCCGTCGAATGAGGCGATCACGACTGGTGTGTAGGTCCCAGCAATGAGAACGAGGATCATCGAGTGGTCGAGGCGTTGCATGCGCTTCTTCCATGCGTCGCGCCAAGGAATCGCGTGATAGAGGGAACTCGTCGTGTAGAGCATCACGAGGGCGACACCGAACACGATGACCCCGACCCTGAGGCCCCAATTTGGTGCTTGCACGACGAGGAACGCGGTACCAGCCACTGCGGCAACAGCGGCGGCGCCATGAAGCAGACCCCTGACGGGGTTCTGCATCTTTCCCAGTGTCCAACGAGGCGCTTGCATTCGGTGAAGGCTAACGGCGTTGACCTCTATGGGCATCCAATCCTTCAAATCCTCTACCATGCGAACTGCTCTGCCCTCTGGGCCCCTTCTCGATACTGGGAGAGATCGTGTCGCTCAAATCCAGCGCCCTCAAACCGCTCTATCGGGTGTACGAGGACCGCTTGAAGCGGAATCTGAACCGCGACCTGCTCCCAAAACACATCGGGGTTATACACGACGGTCATCGCCGCTATGCCAGAGCTGAGGGCCTGAAGGACTACGCGGCGTCATATCGGGTCGGAATGGCGAAGTTCGTTGAATTTCTCCAGTGGACAGCGGATCTCGATATTGAGGCCGTGACGTGCTGGCTCCTTTCGACAGAGAATCTCGCGCGACCTCCCGAAGAGCTCCAACCGTATTACAAGGTCCTGATTGAGCTCTTCAACGAGATCCCAAGCACGGCTGCCGGCAGCAATGTGCGTGTTCGATTCATTGGGAGCCTCGATCTGCTTCCTTCTGATCTCGTTGAGGCAGCGAAAAGACTTGAAGCGAGGTGCAGTACGGGGGATCGCAGAGTCACAATTGCCCTGGCGTATGGGGGAAGGCAAGAGATTGTCGATGCCGTGAAGGACCTCGTTGACGGCCTTGCGGTCGCCGGTGTCGAAGCGCAAGAGATGGCTCAGCACATCGATAGGGACGCCATGTCGGCTCGCATGTACGCTTCCGACCTTCCGGACCCGGATCTTGTGCTTCGAACTTCCGGTGAGGCACGCCTGAGCGGGTTTCTGCTGTGGCAGGCTGCCTACGCCGAGTACTCATTCGTTGATGTGTACTGGCCAGCGTTCCGGCTTGTCGACTTCCTTCGAGCCCTGAGGGACTATTCACGCACCGAACGCCGATACGGCAAATAGATGGGCGCCCGAACGTCTGCCTAACGAGAGCGCTTATCGAGTGGGATGTGGTCCTGATCGTTGAACGTCCGCAGGCTCATCACATGTGCACCCGCTAAAGGAAGCACCTTGACCCTTGCAAAGGATGCGTGGAACAGGACAAACTTCTCCCATTCCCACGGTGAAGGGGGCACACCGAGAAGGTGGGTTAGGCATACCGAGTTCGTGCCTCCATGGGCAACGATGAGAATTCGTGCGTCCTCGTTCTCGCAATGCCACAGACCTGGATCGTCCGGGTCTTTCGTCACGCCACGCTCGGCTAGGAGATTGTCGAGGGCCGATGTGACCCGGTTGTGGAAGTCGCGGAAGGATTCCCCACCATCGAGCCCGCTCCACCATTCCTCTGGGGTCCGATCCTTTGTCGTTCTGAAGATATTGATGACGGCCTCTTCTGAAACCCCTGTCCAGTCAGGGAGGCGGACTTCAAGCAAGTCATCAACCGTCGAAATCGTCAGCCCTGTCTGGGTTGCAATCGGCTTGGCTGTCTGTTGTGATCGAAGCGCTGGAGAGACAACGAGTTCTGTCGCCTGCGGGTTTGCCTTCTCTATCCGATTTGCCGCAAGGGCTGCCTGCTGCTGACCAAGGTCGGTGAGGTACGGGTCTGTCTGAGAAAGGCCGTCGACAGCCCACTTTGGCTGTCCGTGTCTAATAAATACAATGTCCATGACGGGAGGTTAACGCTCAGGGAGCAGAAGTTCAGGCCAGTGTCAGAGTGTCGAATTGGCCTGGGATGAACACAGGGCCGCCTTTCGGCGGCCCCGGTTCGGGCTTAGACGGGAGGTTAGGAAGGCATCCTGTCTGGCTACTGTATCGGCAACATAGATGCGAACTTGAGAGATTGTTTTGAGTGATTCTTCGCCGGCGAGACAGGCACTAATCGACCACCTCCGCACGTATTCGGTGCGTACGGATGGACCATTCACGTTGCGATCGGGTGCTGTGTCGTCGTGGTACATAGATGCGCGCCAAACCACCTTTTCTGGAGTTGGCGCACGGGCGGTGGGGGCTGCGGTCCTTGAGGAGGTGCCAGCAGATGTCACTGCCGTTGGCGGAATGACGATGGGAGCGGACCCGATTGCGGTCGCAACCGCCATCGCGGCAGCCGATTCCGGCCGTCTGGTCGGCTCTTTCTCAATCCGCAAGGAGCCGAAGGACCATGGCACCGGAGGTCGGCTCGTTGGACCAGTTGGTGCTGGCGACGTTGTTGTCGCACTCGAGGACACCACAACGACTGGGAGCGCATTGATGGAGGCAATTGATGTCCTCGTGGAATCAGGGGTCACGGTCGCCAAAGCGGTTGCACTCGTTGACCGCTCCAGTGGCGTGACCCGGGAACGCGTCGAAGCCAGAGGGATTGAGTATGTTGCACTTGTGACACCAAAGGATCTCGGAGTGGTCGACTGACATGCACGCCTTCAGATCACCCTTCAGAGTCTTCATCGTCGGCATGGTTGGTGTGGTCTTGATCGTTGCAGCGATTGATGTGATGTTCATCCATGTCGTCTCCTCGGCGCCGACCGGGTCGCCTGGGCAGTTGGACACCAGAGGGCTGGCCCAGCAGCGTGGCGACATCATTTGGGGGGCAGGGATGATTGGTATGGGCGTGATCCTTTTTGGTTCCTCGCTCATCGAACTCATCCGCCGGAAGCCGGCAGTCGATGTCAGGGACGACGGGCTGTACGCGCAGATAGGCGCAAATAGCCCCGATGTGCTCATCCCGTGGGCCGATATCGCCTTAGTGTCGAGCACGATATTGGAGGACCCGTTCGACGGTTCCGTTCGCGAGCAGCTCGTTATCTCCGTAATCGACACAAAGGAGATTCCTCCAGCGATTTCTGGCGCCACCTGGTTCGGTTCGGATCTGCACATTGATGCGCACGACTGGAATCGTTCCGTCACAGACATCGCGCTCGCAGCACAGGGTGCGAGGAAATATGCGACCAGGGCTTCCACGGAACCGGCTGTGGATGAGCCGGCGATGATGTGGGAAACCTCGGTTGATGTGTCCGACGAGGGGACACCCGAGAGCCAAGACGGAGCTGACGGCCCATGAAGATTGGCGCTCATGTCAGTCCGACGGGGCCACTCGCCGAGGCAGCTGCTAGGAACGCCGAGGCCGTTCAGGTCTTTCTCTCTAACCCCCAGTCTTGGAAGGCGCCGATTCCCAGGGATGACGCTGAAGAACTAAAAGCGTCAGACATCGACTTCTATGTACATGCGCCGTATCTCATGAACCTCGCATCTCCGAACAATCGGGTACGGATTCCTTCCCGAAAGACGCTTGCCCAAACGGTTGCGGCAGCCGAAGCCATCGGTGCGCTTGGTGTCATCGTCCACGGCGGAAGCGTTGGTGCTGATGAGGACCTCTCAGTCGGCTTCGAACGGTGGCGTAAGGCTCTCGAGTCCTTCGAGATTGCGGTCCCGATTCTGGTTGAGAACACCGCAGGCAGCGGCAACTCCGTCATGCAGGACATCTCGCACTATGGACCGCTGTGGGATGCCATCGGCGATCTGAACGTGGGTGTCTGCCTTGACACGTGCCACACGTGGGCAGCTGGCCAGGATATGGAGAAGGCAGTGAGCCTCATCACAGGGCTCACCGGAGGAATCTCCCTCATCCATGCAAACGACTCACGCGACGAATCAGGCTCGAACCGCGACAGGCATGCAAATTTCGGACAGGGCCAGATTCCTGAGGACCTCGTCCCAAATATCATCAGGGAAGCCGGGGTAACGGCAATCGTCGAGACTCCGAATGACGACGACGGACAAGCGGCGGATATCGCCTGGCTCCGCGAACAGATCTAACGACCCACCTCGTGAAAAACTTCCGCTTAGTGGCTGGAAATCGATCCTGGATGCTTGCGAACGTGTGTTCGGTCGTGATACGTTCCTAGACCCGTACCCCGGACACATGAGAAAGGCAAGGAGGAAGGAAAGCCATGACCGACGTCCCAACACCTGGCATGCAGATTCTTGCCATGTACAGGGGGTTGAAGATGCTTTCCAGCTGGGTCGATCCTGATACCAGCAGGCGGATTGCTCGACTTCAGCTGGACCTCGATGCTCAATCGGGTCTCTCGACATCCGTTGTGCGACGGCGAGAGTTGCTGAAAGCTGACGTGAAGTGGCGTGCATTTGAAGTTGACGGATGTCAAAAGGCGCTCGAATTGGTTGGCTCGGGAGTCGGTGGCGGAGGTGGTGTAGCGGTTGTGCGAAAGTCTGGTCGGTCGTCCCGTCAGAACGCCCCGGACCAGCGGCTGTTGTCGCGAATGGAAAGCAGGGCGTCTGAGATAGCTGATATTCAGACAGAGATCGGCCTGCTTGCGGAAAAACAGCGGCAGTTCGAGATCGCATTCGACGTGTGTCAGGTGAGGTTGATGGACGGTCTGGCACATGCGGTCAAGGTCGCTGAGCGTGTGCGGGACGCAGATGTTGGCGCACAGCGACGACGGCGGATTGCACGGGCAACACTCGTGCCAGAGCCGAACGAGATGTGGTCCCCATCGGCGGTCATGGGCTACCGACTCTGGCGGATTGATGGCAGCGACCTGTTTGGCGCATGGACACGTTGGAAGACCAACAACCTCGTAGCGATCTGTGACAAGGACGGAGCGGTTCCGCACACGGATGGGCGGTGTAGTTCTGTCGCATTTGGCTGTGGCATTTACGCAACGAAATCCGTCACCGGACTCATGAGGGCACATGATGTGACCGTCCAAACGAGCGTTGTCGTTGGACTGGTGGCTCTTGAAGGCAAGGTTGTGGAACACACCGATGGATACCGCGCGGAGGAAGCAACGGTCGTTGCAGTGGCCAAGATCGAAGGCAGACAGGCGGAATTCATTGACGGTGTTGTGGGGGTAAAGGCTCTGTTCGGTGATGCGACGAGTACGGAAGACTTGCCAGATCGAGGTATCGGTTCATTTGACTCTTCGAAGGATATGTACAAAGCAATAGAGGAATTCATGGACCTGCAAGTAAGAAAGAATGCACAATGGACATAGGCGAGCAAGAGCGAGTGATCAGGGTCACCCCACTTCCGGCAGAACCCGATGCGCCGCGACCGAGCCAACCAGATATCCCTGCGCCGGCAGAGGTCCCGACGCCTTCCAATCACTTACAAACGATGGTCTAAAAGCACATCTCCGCGTTGGTCTGCAGGCAGGCCTCTTTCAGTGCGACCCGAGGAGACCCGCTGTTGCCATAATGGGTGTCTGTGCATGTTCCATCCCGAATACTTTATGGCGGTCAAAGAGGCGCCCCAGTAGCGCTGGTGTTTGCGACCGGAACTGTCGCGCTGCTCTTCTTGGCAACACCATTTCTCATCGTTCCGATCTCTGAGCACTACGGGGTCTCGGAGGGCACTGTTGGGTTGATTGCACTCGTCCAGGTTGGTGCGTTTGCCGCGGCGAATTTCCTGCTTCCACGGTTGTTGAGACCCAGCGGAAGGATCCTGCGATACGCGGCGGTAGCGCTCATTCTGCTGACTCTCTTGAGCATCGTTCCCCAATATTTTGCAGTTCTCCTCGTGCTGAGGGCCCTGGCCGGTTTCGCCGCAGGCACGATGGTGTGGCTTGCGTGGACGGATGCCATGAAACACGCAAAGACGATGCCATCGATCGCCGCAGCGGGTCCTTTGACGGCGTTGATCGCTTCGCCTCTGATCGCCCTCGTCGCCGTGCATGGAGACGGGGCCGTGTACGGGGTGCTTGCTGTCGCCACATTGCCGGTGGCCACCTTCATCGCTCCGGTCACAGGGAAGAAGCGTGTCCGAGGCGTTATCTCTGCTTCGCGATCGAATCGAGTCCTGCTGGTTGCCCTGCTGGCGCTCACGTTCTTTGGCTCAGCCCTTTCGCTGAACCTGACCATCGTTGCTCGAGACATCCACGGGATATCGATGTTTGCTGCTTCCATCGGATTTAGCTGCAACGCCCTCGGCGGACTGCTTGGTTCCCGGTTCCCAAAGTGGCGGGCCCATCCTGGTTGGTTTCTTGCATCCATCGGTGTCGCGCTCTTCGCGATTGTGTTCGGCCCAGTCGCGTTTTTCTACATCGGGATGGTGTGGTGGGGGTTTGCTTTCTGGATGGGTATTCCTGGTGTCTTCAAGATGCTCGCTGACCGATCGGTCGCGCCCGGAGAACGGGCTGGCGATGCTCAAGGAGTGATGGCCATCGGGCGAGCCTTTGGCCCAGCAATGGCAGGAGTGTTCGTGGACGGCGGAGCCCTCTACGCCTTGGCAATAACAGCGGCGGTGGGATCGACCGCAGCCGGACTCGGCGTGGTAGGAGTCAAGGAAGGCCGCGATCGGCGGATCGATTCAGACCCTCACGCTTCAAACCTGGAGGATGAGTAGCCAGCCGCCCCGAAATTATCTGCTGGGGCCTTTCGGCTAGGCGACGACCACAGTCTTTGCGTTCACGAATTCACGCATCCCCATGTGCGATAGCTCTCTGCCGTACCCGGATTCCTTGACCCCTCCGAACGGGAGACGCGGATCGGATGCCACAAAGGCATTCACGAAGCAGGATCCTGCCTCAAGGCGGTCCCGTGCGATTCGCTCGCCTCTGGCGATGTCACGAGTGAACACTGCAGCCCCGAGCCCGAATACGGAGTTGTTCGCAACCTCGATGGCCTCTTCCTCTGAACCGACCGTGATGATGCTCGCGACCGGGCCAAACGTTTCTTCGCTGTACACGGGCATGTTCGGTTTCACATTCGAGAGCACCGTTGCTGGGTAAAACGCCCCAGGGCCCGGAGGAATCTTCCCACCGATGACGATGACGGCGCCGAGTTCGGTTGACCGTCGCACCTGGTCGTGGAGCTCGTCCCGGAGATCAACTCTCGCCATCGGACCCACCATCGTGGAAGGATCGAGCGGATCACCAACAGTGTAAGCCTCCATGGATGTCGCGAGCTTTTCAGTGAACTCGTCGACGACCGATTCATGAACAATGAACCGTTTTGCGGCGATACATGACTGGCCGCCGTTGATGAGGCGTCCTTTGGCGCACGCCTCAACTGCCAGATCGATGTCGGCGTCCTCCAAGATGAGATAGGGATCGGCACCGCCGAGTTCGAGAACGGTCTTCTTGAGGCGGGACCCCGCTCGCGAAGCGACCGCTCGACCGGCTGCGTCTGAACCCGTCAGGGAAATGGCTCGGATGAGCGGGTTGTCGATGATCTCTGCAACACCAGACGACGGCACGACAACGGTCCTGAACAGCCCGTCGGGGAACCCTGCCTCGACGAACATCGCATCGATAGCGAGTGCGCATCCTGTGACATTCGATGCGTGCTTGAGGATGGCGCCGTTGCCTGCCATCAACGCTGGCGCAGCGAACCGAATCACCTGAAAGAGTGGGAAGTTCCAAGGCATGACTGCGAGCACCACGCCGAGGGGCCGGTACGCCACGTAGCTCGTTCGCTCTGTGGCAATGTGATGGTCGGCAAGGATGTTTGCTGCTTCCTCGGCGTAATAGCGACAAGCCCACGCACACTTTTCGGCCTCAGCCTTTCCCTGAGCGACTGGTTTCCCCATTTCCGCTGCCATGAGAACGGAGAGTTCGTCGCTGCGTGTTTCAAGGATGTCTGCAAGCCTGAGAAGGGGCTCGGTGCGGACAGATACCTCGGTTTGTGCCCAAGCCAGATGTAGCTCATGAGCTGTCTGAATGTGTGCGGCAACCTCGGCAGGGGTGGTGCGTTCATACGTGGCGACGAGGGAGCCGTCCACTGGGTTTATCGAGTTCATACCGTGCCAACTTTCGAAAGGATCGTGGTTGTCGGCCAATCGTACGCCGGTGCTGGTGCCTGCGGGAGCAGTGCTGCCGTGGATGCCAAGCCCCTCCGAAATACAGGAAGGAGCGGTGGTTGACCGCCCCTTCCTGTATTCGATTGGGTTCTACAAAGACTGCTTCAGTTTGCGAGGAACCCCGCGAGGTCATTCTGGGCGACATCGTCGCCTGCGATGAACGACTCGACGTTGTCATGTGCGACGCTGTCGTGGTATTGCACTGAAGGTGACTTCATGAAGTACGACGAAGGAGCCATCAGCGGTCCTCCGACGCCACGGTCCATACCGATCTTGGCGCAGCGCACCGCATCGATGATGACCCCGGCGCTGTTCGGGGAATCCCAAACTTCCAGTTTCATCTCGACATTGAGCGGAACGTCTCCGAACGAAGTGCCCTCGAGTCGGATGTAGGCCCACTTGCGATCGGTGAGCCAAGGAACGTGGTCCGATGGCCCGATGTGGACGTTTTCGGAGTTGATCTTGTCTTCGATCTGGCTCGTCACGGACTGTGTCTTTGAGATCTTCTTTGATTGAAGACGCTCACGCTCGAGCATGTTCATGAAGTCCATGTTGCCGCCGAAGTTCAGCTGGTACGTGTTGTCGATGTGGACACCGCGGTCCTCAAACAGACGAGCGAGTTGACGGTGAACGATCGTTGCGCCGACCTGAGACTTGATGTCGTCGCCGATGATCGGGAGGCCTGCGTCAACGAACTTCTGTGCCCACACCGGATCAGATGAAAACGGGAATTGCATTGACGAAGCCACAGCCTGCGTCAAGTGCGGCCTGTGCGTAGAACTTGGTCGCCTCCTCAGAACCGACAGGAAGGTAGGAAACCAGCACATCAGCGTTGGCCGCCTTGAGGGCCGCGACAACATCGACTGGCTCGGCTGGAGATTCCTCTACCTGGTCGACGTAGTACTTACCAAGACCGTCGTACGTCGGTCCGCGGAGCACCTCGATGCCCATTTCGGAAACGGTTGCGAACTCGATCGTGTTGTTCTGGCCGCCCCACATGGCCTTTGCGATGTCTTGCCCTACCTTTGATGCGTCAACATCGAACGCGGTGACGAACTCGATATCGCCGATGTGGTAGTCGCCGAGCTGAACATGCATGAGCCCCGGAACCTTGAGGTCGGGATCGGCGTCCTTGTAGTACTCGACGCCCTGAATGAGCGAATTTGCGCAGTTTCCGAGCCCTGCGATGGCTACTCGTACTTTGGACATGTTGTCCTCCTCCGTGATCGTCTGTGACGTGTTGTTCGAAATGGTCGGTGGTAAACGGTTCGTAGAAATGGCTAGGCGGTTTGGCTGACTCGGCGCTCGCTTGCAATGAGGCCATCAAGCCATGCGATGTCGGATTCGATTGATCGCATTGCGTGCTCCATCAGGGCGAGGCGGTAGCGGTCGGGCTGCTGCGTCGAACTTCGAGCCTCGATGACAATTTCCCTTGCAGACTTGAGCTGAGCTGCAACCTTGGTGCGGCGGTGCTCAAGAACTCGCGAACGCTCGTTTTGTGGGAGTTGGCTCAGGAAGGCGAGACGAATCTGAAATGCACGATCTGTTTCGGATGCGTCAGGATCTGCTGCAAGGAGGGAAGCGAAGAGTTCGCGTCCCCCACCAGTAACCGCGTACGCCTTTCGCCTCCCAGTTCCCTCCGCTGCTTCGATCGCAGACCGCTTGTCGAGTCGTCGAAGCGCTGGATACAGCGAACCGAACGACACCGTCCAGAAGCCGAGTTGCGCGAGAGAGCGCTTGATTTCGTACCCGTGTCGAGGGCGTTCCATGAGTAATCCAAGAATGGCAAAGTCCAACATGGTTTCGAGTATATCGTTTCGATACACCAATGTATATCGAAACGATATAGAACGCGAAACTTTCGTCAATCCAGGGTACGCGGACGGTGTCTAAACGATGCGGCGGTCTGATGCCCAGCGGGCGAGTTCGTGGCGGTTTGAGACCTGGAGCTTTCGGAGCACGGAGCTGACGTGTGTCTCGACCGTCTTGACCGAGATGCTGAGGCGAGTAGCGATCTGCTTGTACGCATACCCGCGGGCGATTTGCCGCATGACTTCCTGCTCCCGAGGTGTCAGGGAATCGAGTTCTGGGTCCTCCTGGACAGGCATGGAGCTTGCAAAGGCGTCGAGGACAAACCCTGCGAGAGATGGCGAGAACACTGCGTCGCCTGCGGCAATCCGCGTGATGGCATCCGTGAGCTCGTCTGGGCCAATCGACTTGGTGACATAGCCCCGGGCACCGGCCCTGATCATCGCGATTACATCCTCTGGTGAGTCAGAGACCGACAGCGCAAGGAAACTCGTGTCTGGGTTGGTTTCAAGAACATTCGTGACAACGGTGACGCCGCCCCCGCCTGGCATGTGGACATCCACGAGCACAACGTCGGGACGCAGCGTGCGGATCTGGTCGACGGCGTCATCGACATCAAACGAGGACCCAGCGATCTCGAAAGCGTCCTCGAGCTCGGACCGCACGCCGGTGAGAAAGATGCGGTGATCATCGACAAGGAACACGCTTGTCATGCGATACCTCCAGACATGGTGAGGTGGATCTCGGTGCCGATGCCAAGCTCCGAGTCGATGTGCACCTTCCCTCCGTGCCGCTGCATCCTGCCCCGAATCGACTCTGCGATACCTTTGCGGTCCTCGTCGATAGCTGCCGAATCGAATCCCGCCCCCTGGTCGGTAATGAAGACGTCAACGGAGCCGCCAGCGACCTCTGCAAAGACCGAGACCTTTGGTGCACCTGAGTGTTCTGCTGCATTCATCATTGCCTCTGTTGCTGCACCCACGAGGGCTGTCTGACGATCAGAGGGTAGAGAGGATTCTCCGACCACGACCACGCTCACCGGGACGTTATGAGCTTCTTCGACCTTGCTCGCGGCTTGGGCGAGTGCTCCTCGGAGTGTTTCCACATCTCCCGCCCTTTCGTCGAATAGCCACGACCTCAATTCTCGTTCTTGAGATCTCGCGAGCGTCACCATCTTCTTCGAATCGTCTGTTCGTTGTATGAGTGCCAGGGTCTGGAGTACTGAATCGTGGAGGTGCGCAGCCATCTCAGCCTTCTCCTCGGATCTGATTCGCGCTCTGCGTTCTGTGCGCAGATCCTCGATAAGTGACCACAGCCATGGCCCTGCCACGATGAGAAACCCAGCAGCCGCGGCGAGGACGGCGAGAGCGAGCACGCCCATGCCTTGGAGCGACTCGAGCGATGACAGAACAACAACGAGGCCTGCCACCATCATGACCAGCCCGCCGACGACGAGCCACCACGACCTCCGCATGTCACCCGCCCCTGCGATCCCAGCAAGGGACTGTTCATAGTTCAGACCCGATGTGTCGATTGCGATCGCCAGTCCGAATATCACCAGCGTGGTTGGCCACACGATTGGTCCGAACCACAGGCCGATCGTCTGGAACACCAGCATCACGGCAACAAGCATGAGCCCGAGACCAGCAACCTGTGCGCTGCTCGCCTTGTCGTGTGTGGTGTCCTCTCGGTCAGGGTCGTTGGGCACTACCAGCGCGGCGAGCAGATAAAGGACGATTCCCAGCCCTGCGGCGAGGGAGGCGCAGATGAACGCGGCACGGACATAGATCGATGGCGCCCCGAGTCGCTCAGCAATACCTCCACCGACACCACCAAATAGGCGGTCCTTGGTACTGCGATAGAACGGCCATTGAAACCGTTGTTCTGTGTGGGTTGAGGTCATGTGCTTTCGTTTCAAGTTCCGGCGACTCGATGGTGTCACAGAACCACCTATTGAACAACTAGGGGCGACCCTGAGAGAACCCTGAGGCCTCAGGAATCTGGAGGATGGTTCCCGATAGTCTGGAAGACGATTGTGGTGAACGATGGTGACATGACACATACACAAAACACTCAAACCGCTCCTCCCGGTAGGTCGCTTCGGCGATCAAACGAGGAAAAGATCCTTGCGGGTGTCGCTGGTGGCCTTGGCCAACATCTCGGCATCAACGCTTGGTGGTTCCGATGGGCATTCATCCTCCTCGCCTTCGCTGGTGGGGCTGGAGTCCTGCTCTACATCCTTGCTTGGATTTTCGTTCCAAGCCCAGACGAAGATGACACAGCGGTGTCGCAGTGGCTTTCGACGTTGGACCTCTCGGATGGAGGAACGATTCTTGGCGTGGTGCTCATTGGAGCAGCCAGCGTGATAGTCGCAGCAAGCATCCTGGATATATCCGGTGGACTCATAGCGGCAGGCATCCTGTTTGCGATCGGGTTCATGCTCTACCGAGGTGGCCTCACCGCTCCAACCAAACCCGCTGCTCCTCCGACATCCGGTGGAACGACTGACGGACCCGGACAGGGGTCCAAGACAGAAGAACCAGACATGGCAGAACCGTCCACCGGGGAGGTGGACGGTTCCGCCGATCATCCAGCGGAAGTTGCTGCCGCTGCCGCGGTTGCTTCGACTGTCGTTGAGGCGTCTCCCGCAAAGATTCCGCGCCCGAAGAAGCCGCCGCGGGAGAGGTCGATGCTCGGTCAATTGACTGTGGCCATCGGGATCATCGTTCTGTCGCTGATGGCATTGCTCGATGTATCTGGTATTTCGATTGGGTCTGTCGACTCAGGCGAGTTCTTCGATCCAGTCCACTACGCAGCGACTGCGCTCGCCATCGTGGCGATTGGACTTGTCGCTGGCGCATGGTTTGGCAGGGCGCGGTGGCTCATCGTCATCGGCATCCTTTTGCTTCCCGTCGTTTTTGTCACTTCGCTTTGGCCGAGGACATTCCCGTGGAGCGCCGGCGATCCCGTATATCAGCTTTGAAATCAGGTGGTCGTTGCATCACTTTCGACGAGAGTTGTCTCGATGGAGGTGTGTGATGGTGCGAATGTCAGAGTCTGAGCTGAGCGTGTTGTGGGATCGGTGGGAGGCTGGGGAGTCTCAGCGGGCGATAGCAAGGGAGTTGGGTCGTCCACCTGAGACGGTCAGGGGCCGGTTGTTGGCGTCTGGGTGGCGGCGTCCTGGTCCTGTTGGTGAGTGGTGTCCGTTGCGTCTGTCGATGGCCGAGCGTGAGGAGATCTCTCGTGGTATTGCGCGGTGCGAGTCGTTGAGGTCGATAGCTTCTCGTCTTGGTCGGTCTCCGTCGACGGTGTCTCGGGGGGTCAGGGTCAACGGCGGCTACGACCAGTATCGGGCGACAGTTGCGCATCGGGGGTCGCGGGTGCGGGCGAAACGTCCCAAGGCGATGAAGCTTGAGGCGTGTCCCCGTCTGCGTGGCGTGGTTGAGGAGAAGCTCGGGTTGTGGTGGTCACCGGCCCAGATCTCGCTGTGGCTCGAAACCGAATATGGTGACGACCAGGAGATGCGAGTGTCACACGAAACGATCTACCAGTCGCTGTTTGTTCAGGGCCGTGGTGCTTTACGTAAGGAACTGTGGCGTTCCCTACGCACAGGGAGAGCAACACGCCGCCCCCAGGGCCGTCCCGGGTCCACCAAGGGCCAGATCCGTGACATGGTGATGATCAGTGAACGGCCCGCTGAGGTTGCCGACCGTGCCGTGCCTGGCCATTGGGAAGGCGACCTGATCATGGGGAAACGGAAAACGTCGATCGGGACCCTGGTGGAACGCCACTCGAGGTATGTGATGCTGTTCCACCCTCAAGACAACACCGCAGAGTCCGTCAGGGTCGCGTTGACCGCCACCGTCAAACGGCTCCCCGATCATCTGTGGAAGTCGCTGACGTGGGATCAGGGCAAAGAGATGGCCGAACACACCACGTTCACGGTCGATACCGGTATCCAGGTCTACTTCTGTGACCCCAAGAGTCCATGGCAGCGCGGGTCGAACGAGAACACCAACGGGCTGCTACGCCAGTACTTCCCGAAGGGCACAGACCTGTCCCTCCACACACAGGCCGACCTCGACCAGGCAGCCTACTCGCTCAACACGAGGCCTCGACAAACCCTTGGAGGGATGACACCATCAGACAAACTCGCCGAAGCGATGCAATGACCCCTTGAAATCACATGTCAATTGTGTGCCCGCGAGCAAACCGACGACCGCCGTACCGTCAAAGTGCGTCCAGAGCGACTCGGTCGCCCTGTCGTACATCACAAGGGCCGAAGCGAACAACTTGCCGGACGTGCCGAATGTCGTGATGTTGCCATCAATCGTCCGCTCGTAGGTTGCAGCCGAGTTGCACAGCGGGCAGTAGGTCACAGAGACTGGCACACCGCCAACAGTGTCATTGACGATCTCGTGCCAAATCATCGCCCGGACCGGATATGCCCGCGCGTCGCCGTTTATGACAACTGCAACGACTGCCTCCTCCCCTGGCAGTATCGAAACAGTCTCGGCGACGTCGAGAAAGGTCGGGTCTTCGAGTGGGAGGAATCCCGTCCGGAGGCGGGCCGCCAGAGATGATCGCAGAGACGTCAACGAGCGGTTCAGGGAACTCCTCGGCAAGGAGAGTGCGGAGGGCACTTGGACCTTCGGGAAATGCCCCGACAGCCGGACGATCGCCTGCTGTGGAGTCAAGGGTGGCGATTTCTGGGGATTCAGAGGAAGGTGAGGTCACGGTCGGGTCTCCTTCACTTCCAGCCGCGGCACAGCTCGCAACGATGAGAGCCAGTGCAGTGGCCAGGACCACGAGGGACGTTCGATGTCGATTCTTCATATTTCTTTTGGTCTTCATAGCTACCACTAGAACGCCACCGCGCCGATTGCAGATCTGTATTGTGTCGGCTTTCCGACAGAGTCCAGTCGCTCGCGATGAGTCCCGGCGTTGCTCCTCACATGCACAGTGAAACCAAGCTGAATCTCGACGATGCGAGACCGTATGTCATCGTGCTCATGCTCGCAACCATCTGGATCGTGACAGCAGCACTTCGACCCGAAACCACTTTGCACCTTGGGCCCATCCTTCTGCCACTTGTCCCCCTCGTCGTCACAAATAGTTCAACAAACGCTGTGCGGCTCGTTCTGTTCGGAGTCCTCGTCGGCTTTGCTGTGCTTGGCGCCCTGGGTGTCCTCGGCATGTTGGACGGGCCGGCGTTCAAACCCTTTGACTCAGCGGCCGGTGAAAGCGTGTTTGCGCTGCTTGCTGCTGGGACGACCGGAATCCTCTTTGCACGTTTGGCACGTCGAGGCGTGGACCACAGCGTCTGAGTCGATAATCCGAATCAGGCGATAGCCGGTCTCAACAGAACCCGAGCTTTTCAGGACTGCGATAGCTTCGTTCACCGACTGACGACTTGCTCCGAGGAGCTCGGCCATCGAACCCTGAGAGAGTCTCACCTCGCCATACTCGTCCTGCTCAGAGACAAGAAGATCCGCAACCTGCTCCAACACCGTCCGGTTCATCAACCTCAGCAAACTCCGTTGCGTCGATTCGAGCTGGGCCAAACCAGCGACAAGCCACCGCATTGCGATCATCGGCCTCGTCACAAGGAGCGGCATCAGAGTTTCTCTCGGAAGTCGAAGAACCCGCGAGTGCTGCACTGCACGGGCCGACGAGAGATAGGGTCGGTCCTGGAACACGGCTATGTCACCAACGACGGCGCCTGGCCCGAGCCGAGCAATCAAATTCTTCGTTGTTCCTGTCGTGCGATACAACTCGATCTCGCCGGAGTGCACAACATAGGCCGCGTCCGAGGCTGCACCCTCTCGAAACAGATGGGTTCCCTTGTACTTGTCAATCATTACCCCGGCAGATGCCAGAGCAGTTGCGTCCTCCCTGGTGATCGGGAGGTACTCGGTGCGACCGAAAGTGCGCGCGAGCCAGGCAGCGTGTTGATCATTGAATCGATCCATACCCGTACCAAACCCACATTCGGTCGAGTCGTTCCCAACTGTCGGAGAAAGGCGCCCTCGCTGTTGGGCAGCAGCGGCGATCGGCGTAGTGTTGCCCGATGGAGTTTCCGACCATCCCGTACGCGGCGCCTGTGATTCCGGATGACGATCGGATCGCGTTCGCACGAGCAATATTCGAAGAGATGGATACCCGGCGCAGCGTGCGTGAGTTCTCGGATCGAGCTGTCCCTCGAGAAATGATTGACTACGCCATAGCGGCGGCTTCGACCGCTCCGTCGGGAGCACACATGCAACCCTGGACCTTCGTCGTGGTGAGCGATCCGGATGTCAAACGCAAGATTCGGATCGCAGCGGAAGAAGAAGAACGCACGAATTACGAAGGTGGAAGGCTTCCGCCTCACTGGAGGGAAGACCTCGCTCCACTCGGGACCGATTCCAACAAGCCGTTCCTCGAGACCGTCCCGTGGATTGTTGTCGTGTTCGAACAGCGCTACGGAACACGGCCAGACGGCGATAAGCAGCACCACTACTACGTCAAAGAGTCCGTTGGTATCGCGTGCGGAATGTTCATCAATGCCCTGCACCGCATGGGCCTTTCAACCCTGACGCACACTCCGAGTCCAATGCTGTTTCTCAAGAAGCTTCTCGGGAGGCCGGACAATGAACGACCGTTCATCCTCTTCCCGATTGGCTATGCAGCAGACGATTGCGTCGTCCCCGATCTCACCCGCAAACCACTCTCGGATGTCGCTGTCACGGTCGACAAGTCCGATCTGGAACTGGACTGACGCCCGCGGACAAGTACTGGCCAGAAGTGGATGACGGGGCCCCGTTGCGCGGAATTCCCCTTTCTGTGGGCTCCAACCCCCTGTTTTGATGGTCTGTGGAACTGACAGAGGTTGTTTACATCTGGGTTCTCTGATGAGAGGGAGAATCTATGACGGA